>PWKM01000142.1 GCA_003559755.1 Planctomycetota bacterium | reverse complement strand
TGCTTATTGCTGCAGCGATGACCCTGCACTGGTTGCCGGCAGCCGTTAAGGAGAATATCAGGGGTACTTTCATCCGCTCCCATCCCGTGATTAAGGTGGCTGTCGTGGCGCTGGCGACGCTCAACTGTCCAGAAACGGGGAACATTGCCGTGCATGAGCCGAACTTGCTCGGCCTGGCCGCGGGAGCAAACGCCGTGTACGCCGAGACGGGGGCCAATCCGCGCGACACGGCGGCAGATACCACCGGGCATCGCGGCCTCGACATGAACGACTGCCGCAAGATGCTTTACGAGGCCGGGTTCAAATCCATTCGTCGAGGCGACGACACCAGTGTGGACTTGGACCTTGAGTCCCTGCCGCAATACGCATAAGGGCACTGCGATGCAGATGAGTTGACCGCTCCGTTCTGTGACGGTCCCGGCAATTCCCATTAGGATTCCTTGCCCACTCGGCTGCATCTGCAAGGTGGAAACGATGTACCCGAGCCTACCGCAATTAAAACCCGGAGCGCTTGTCGGCCGGGCAGCCCGGTGCTATACTTCTCGCGGTACCGATGGACCTTACGCCCCGTGTGTCACTCCGGCATGCGACCGGGTCCTGTGCCGCTCTGGGTCGCGGCGCGGGATGTGGGGCTTTGATACCCGAATTCCGGCCTGAGGAGAACGCCATTATGAAACTCAACGTCGACCAGGTATTTGAGATCGCGGAACGAATCGAGGGCAACGCGGCAGAGTTCTACACAAAGGCGGCAGACATCCATTCCGCCTCCTCTGATGTCGCCTTCCTGCGCGACATGGCTCAAATGGAGTTGAATCACCAGAAGGTGTTTGCCGCGTGGAGGCGGGCACTGCCCGACCTCGACCGGGAACCGCCTGCGGACTATCCCTATCTCGTCGCCTCGCTGCAGCTCGAATCGATGGCGGGTGCCCACGGCGGCGAGGGGCGGCTGTCGAACGCTTTCCCGCTCAGCGCTGAGGACAGTTTGCGCGACGTGGTGCTGGCGGGGTTGCGAGGCGAGGAGAAGACGATCGTCTTCTACTACGATCTGCGCGAACTCGTTCCGCCGGACCGCGGCCGCGATGAGTTGGATCGGATCATCCGTGAGGAGAAGCGGCACGCGGCGGTGTTTGCTGCCAAGCTTGGCGAACTCGACGCGCATAGCAGGGCCTGACCCCCATGTGACCGTCGCCCGCCCTTCCCGGGCGAAGACATCTTGCAGATGCGCACGGTTCCCAGCGAGCGGTGCGCGGAATCGGCGGGCCGGTATCTGGAACTGAGATCGTACGCGGGGGGTGGGCGCCGAAACGCCGATGATCGGGGTCCGCCACGTGCCGGGGGAGAATCGCCAGATCGTCGTCGGTTACACACTCGCCCCCCGGGCCGCGATTACCGGGCCGAGGCGATATCATTTTTCGCGGCGGACGCGAAGCCGGAAGTGTTCTCCCGCGGCTTCGACGTCCACGACGGTCTGTCCCTGTTCGGCGAAACTTGCCGGCACATTGCGAATCGGTTCGCCGTCGTCCAGGAGCACATCCAGCGATTCGCCGATCGGAATGCCTTCCAGCGCCGCCTTGGCCTTGACGAAGTTCATCGGGCACTTGACGCCTCGCAAGTCGCAAACGTTGTCGGCGGCGTCGCCCGGATGGTCGTCCGCCTCCGAATCGTCAGACGAATCGACGACGCGGGTCAGGCGGAAATTGAGGTTGGAGTCTACCGATTTAAACAGGGCTTCGATCCGTTCGATCAGTTCGGCGGCCTGTTGGAGAAGGTCGCCCAGCCGGGGGCTGTCGCCCATTCGCCAGTCCACGGCGGCGTCGAGGAGACCGCGCGTGTCGGGATCGACCCACCCGTCGGAGAGCAGGCGTTTGTCGAAGGCGGCCAGAATCTCGCGGTCTTTGCAAAACTCGTCGCCGTACAGGGGCAGCAGTGCCCGGGCGGCGGCGATGACGGCTTCGTAGGTGCTGCTGCTCTTCTCGGGCTCGTCCGCCCGTTCGGCGGCGGAGAGGGCAGCCCTGGCCGTGCCGATGTCCGCTTCGACGATGTCCATAACGCCGGCCCCGCACTCGCCCGGACCGCGCCCGGCGAGGGAGAATGGCTCGGTCCTGCCCCAGTCCATAAAGTACTCGTCGGGGATTGGTTCCGGCGGGACAGCGTACTTGTCGATCAGCCCTTCCAGGGCGGCGGCCCAGTGGCCGCCTTCATCGGCGATGGCCTCTACGAGCATGTCGGGCACAGCCCGGGCGGGAACGGCGCCGATGGACTGCCCCAGCCGGGCACCGTCGGCGCCCAGGACCCCGCCGACGAACACATCGTAAAACGGCATCAGCCGACCTTCCACCCTCCGAGCTTTTCCGCCGAAACCGAGTGCGGCGACATAGTGGTTCCCGCAAGAGTTGGGGCAACCGCTGATACGGATAGGCGGGGCTTTATCGCCGGCAATTCTGGCCTCTCGCATTCGGTTCACAATCGCCTTGGCGAGGTTCCGCGACAGGCACAGGCCCAGCTTGCACGTGGATGCCCCGGCGCAGGCGACGATCGAAGGGTAGTTCGCCCCGAGCACGTCTTCGCCCAACTCGTTCACCCGGTCCAGCACGGAGCCGACTTTCCCGCTCGGCACGCCAGCGATGAGCAGGTCCTGCTGCTGCGTGGCTCGGACCAGCCCGTCGCCAGACTGTTCGGCGACATCGGCGACAGATGCGAGCACGTCGGCGGAGATGTCGCCCAGAAGCAGGTTCAGCCGGATGGTATAGAATCCGGGCGTTTTTTCCGGCAGGACGTTGGGGGATGGCTCGATCTCGACCGGCTCGGCGTCGCCGGAAGCCCGCTGGCTCGAGGGGATCGGGCGCAGTTCTGGAATCGGCCCGGCAAGCCCTTCCGTTCGCAGGGCTTCTCGTTCGGACAAGTACAGCGAGCGGAACTGCTCCGCGCCCAAACGGTCGAGCACGTACCGCAACCTGGCGGCGTGCTTGTTGCTGCGGTCGCCGTGCTTGTCGAAGAGCCGTTTTACCGCCTCGGCGACGGCGACGAACTCGGTGTCTTCGACCCACTCTTCCAACAGGACGCCAACGCGGGGATTTGATCCCAAGCCGCCCCCGGCAAGGACCTTGAACCCTCGGCGTCCGTCTCGGGTTCGGGCAAAGAAGCCGAGGTCCGTCACCGAGGCCATCGCACCGTCCTCGTCTTCCCGACAGGCGAAGGCGACCTTGAACTTGCGGGGCAGGTTGTAGGAGCTTTTAAACGCCAGCAGGTACTCGGCCAGAGCGATGGCGTAAGGCCGGACGTCGAACGCTTCGCCGGGGCATGCCCCGGCGGTGGGACAGGCGGTGATGTTGCGGACGGTGTTGCCGCCGCCACCCCTTGCGGACAGACCGGCCTCCAGCAGCCCCTCCTGTACGTTGGCGGTATCGGATAAGGCGACATCGTGTATCTGGATATCCTGGCGTGTGGTCACGTGGGGCACGCCGTTGCCGTACTGCCGACTGAGTTCCGCCACCCGGCGAAGCTGGTACGGCCAGGCCAGCCCGGCGGGCAGGCGCACGCGGACCATGAACCGCCCGCTTTCGCGCTGCTCGTAAACACCCATCGGTACACGGTAGGCCTTGAAGGCAATATCGGAAATTTCGCCGTCCAGGAAACGCTGGAGCTTGTTGCGGTATCCCCGAACATCTTGAACGACATTGTCGGGCAGTTGCAACAGCGGTTCGGGGTTGGTCATAATTGAGCTCCGTTGTCTTTCGCGATGCGAACAGGTGTTTCGGCGGCCTGTCCGTCTTCGATGAGGAAGGCCCGGACTACCGGCTGGTCCGCGTCGGCCAGCGAGACGATCACATGTACGATCCCCGGCGCCACGCCTAGACGGATATCCTCCGGCGACGGTCTGGCAGGCGTGGCCGGGTGGCTGTGATACACGGCCAGCATCACCAGCCCCTCGTCGCGGATTTTTCGAGCGACGTCGAACTGCTCACGCGGGACCAGCGAGAAATGCTCGCTGCTGGCGTCGGCGTTGGTCATCGGATAGATGCTCTGCACCCGTCCATCGGTGCCGGACAGCACCCCGCACGCCTCCTGCGGCGCGCACTGATGGGCGTGCTCGATCATCGCGTCCACGATTTTCCGGGGAATCGTCAGCATTTGCAGCTTCCGGACAGGTCGCACACCGCCTGGTCCTGTTGCTCCAACGAGGTAATTGTCGGAGATGGCCCGCACAGCCGGCACCGGGGATTGCGTCGGACCGTGACCTTTCGGAACTCCATGCTCGAGGCGTCGTAGGTGAGCAGGGCGTCGGTCAGGAGTTCGCCCTCGCCCAGCAGGTATTTTATCGCCTCGGTGGCCTGAAGCGTTCCGATCACGCCCCCCAAAACTCCCAGTACGCCCGCCTGAGAGCAGGAGGGGACAGCGCCCGGCTCCGGAGGGTCGGGGAACAGGCAGCGATAGCAGGCAGATTGTCCCGGATGCACGGTAATCAACTGCCCCGAGAAACGCAGAATGCCGGCATGGGAGAAGAACTTGCGGGCGAACCAGGCGGCGTCGTTGATCAGATATTTCGAGGAGAAGTTGTCCGTCCCGTCGATCACGAAGTCGTACTCGCTCATCAACGACACCAGGTTGTCGGGCCCGGCGCGGTCGAAGTAGGTCCTGACCGTCACGTCGGGGTTGATGGCCCGCATCTTGGCGGCGGCAGACTCGACCTTGGGGGTGCCCACGTCGGGGGTGTGGTGGATGACCTGCCGCTGCAGATTGCTCAACTCGACGCTGTCCGAGTCGATGACACCGATTGTGCCGACGCCGGCGGCGGCCAGGTAAAGCCCTGCCGGGGCGCCTAAGCCGCCTGCTCCGATGATCAGCACCTTTCCGGACAGCAGTTTCTCCTGCCCCGTCGCACCGACTTGCTCAAGGATGATGTGCCGGCTGTAGCGCTCCAACTGTTCGTCGGTGAGGTTCACGCGCCACCTCCCATAAAGTAGAGGAACTCCACGGTATCGCCCGACTGGACCTGCTGCGTCTCGAACTCGGCCCGATCAAGAATCTTCCCGTTGTGCTCCACCGATACCATATCCGGCATCTTGACCTTCTGTTCTACCAGAAGCCGGGCAATCGTCAGCGGGCCGTCCAGCGTTACAGCATCACCGTTCACTGTTATTTCCATTTCAGTTCTCCATACTCTGTGCAATCGCCTGCTCGAAATCGTCCCGTATGTCCTCGAAATCCTCGATGCCGACCGAGACGCGAATCATATCGTCGGTCACGCCAAGCTTCAACCGCTCCGGGCGGTCATACTCGGCGAAGATGGTCGACGCCGGGTGCAGCACCAGCGTTTTGGCATCGCCGAGGTTGGTCATTCGCCTGGCCAGGACGAGCGAGTCCATGCACCGGGACGGGTCCGCCTTCCCGGCCAGTCCGAACGTCAGTATCGCTCCGCCGACTCCGCCGTATAATCGGTCCACCACCGGTTTGTGTGGCGAAGACGGCAGCCCGGGATAGCTCACCCACCCCACCCCCGGCAGGGAGTCGAGGAGTTCCGCCAGCCGAAGGGCGTTTTGGCAATGGATCGGCATCCGAGCCGAAAGCGTTTCCAGGCCCTGGAGCATGAGAAACGAATTTTGCGGCGCCGGGCAGGCCCCGAGGTCGCGGTACACCACATTGCGAAGCCGCGCCAGCAGCGCCATCTCCCCGGCCTTACGAGCCAGAGACGCCAGGTCTTCGAATCGCCCCTCCGCCCAGCGGTAATTTCCTGTGTCCACGATGGCCCCGCCGATTGCCGTCCCGTGCCCGTTGATGAACTTGGTGGTCGAGTGCACGATCACGTCGGCGCCGAAGTCCTTGACCCGCGCCAGGGCCGGTGTGGTGACGGTCGCGTCCACGACCAGCGGGATGTTATGCGACCGGGCCACCTCGGACAACGCCTGGAGGTCCGGCACGTCCATGACGGGGTTGGTGATGGTCTCGGCGAAGATGACTTTCGTCGCGTCGGTCACGGCGGCTGATACCGACGCGGCGTCCGGGGCGGTGAGTGTGGCTCGGATGTTGAACCGGCTGAGGACGTTGCGAAAGAGGGACACCGTCCCGCCGAATATCCCCCGGACCGAAACGATCTCTTCGTCCGCCCGCAGCAGGGCCGTCATCACGGCGGTGATGGCCCCCATTCCGCTGGCGGTTGCGATGGCCCCGACACCGCCCTCCATCTGGGCCAGCCGTCGTTCCAGGGCGTACGTTGTCGGATTCGAGATGCGGCTGTAAACGTGTCCCGGCGACCGGCCTCGGAATACGTCCGCCAGGCCGCGTGTCGTACCATAAGCATACGATGCCGTCTGAAAGAT
>PWKM01000123.1 GCA_003559755.1 Planctomycetota bacterium | reverse complement strand
GGCGGCCGAGCTGATGAAGGAGTCCGAACGGATGCCGGTCCGGATCGACGAGGCCCCGGCGGTCGTCGACCTGTCGACTGTGGACGAGAAGATCGGCTTCTACTACGGCTGGTACAGCTCCCGGTTCGAGCCGGCCAACGAGAACTTCCGGTTCGGCCGGGGGGCGATCGGCGGCCACATCCACTCCTACGCCGGTCACTCGATCAGCAGGGACCGGGGCTGGGTCGGCCAGATGCTGTGGCACGGGGCGACCGCCGCCGTCGGCGTGGCCGACGAGCCGCTGCTCGACGGGTTCCCGACCGCCGACGCCCTGGTCGATGCCCTGCTTCGCGGCCGCAACTTCGCCGAGGCCTCGCTCGCCGCCAGCCGCTACGTGAGCTGGATGCCGATCTACGTCGGCGACCCGCTGTACCGGCCGTTCCCGGCCGAGGACTGACCGGCCCCTTTCCGGGCCGCCGACCCTACCGCTCTGTCTGCACCTGCCAGCCATCATCGGTCGCGGTCGCCCGGATCGAACCGTCCCGCCAGGTCTGATACAGCGGGATGCCCTCGAAATAACTCTGGACCGCCCGAAGCTCGTCGCTCGAGCGCCGTGCCGAGCTGATGACGGCGATCGAGGGGGCGACGGTCTCGACAAACTCGCCCAGGACCGGCTCGTCGGCTCCGTGGTGCGGCACGTACAGAAGGTCCGCCTCCAGATCGTCCCGCGTGGCCAGCAGCGCCCCCATCCCCACCTGCTCGACGTCGCCGGTCAGCAGCACACTGTGCCCGCCGCTCTCCACCCGGGCCACGAGCGACCGGTCGTTTACCAGCGTCAACGCCCATCCGCCCGGCTCCTTCGGCGGCCACAGCACCGAGATGTGAAAGTCCCCGAACGTCAGCCGCTTGCCCACCGATACCTTTTCGATCCGGACCCCGCGGGCGTCCAGTTCATCGAGGAGCCAGGCGCCGAGCGGCTCCTGGCCGAAGCAGGCGGGGACGAGCACCCGGCCGACCGGGAACCGGTCAACGAGCGACACCACGCCGTTGATGTGATCCGTGTGGGAATGGGACAGGATGAGCAGGTCGATCCGCTTGATGCCCTGGTCCCAGAGGGCGTGGGCCACGGCACCCCGGCCCACGTCGTACGTGGATATAGGCCTCCCCGAACCGCAATCGTACACGATCACCTGCCGGCCGCGCGTGAGGGCGACCGACGTCCCGTGCCCGACGTCCACCACCGTCGCCGCCAGGTCCGGCCCCGGTCGACGGGCGGTGTCGCCCACCAGATAGACGCACAGGATCGCCGTCGGAACCACCAGGGCGACGGTCCCCTTGATGCGCAGCCAACGCCGGACCGCCACCACCAGCATCCCGCCGTAGAGCGCCCAGACCCACGGCGAGGCCGGCGGGGCGACGTATGCGTGCCCGAGCGGGACCTGGCCTGCGGCCCGCACCACACCCTGAAACACCGCCGCCAGCCCGCCGATGAGCAAGACGAGCGGCGACGCCGCCAGCGACGAGACCGAAGCCAGGAGCAAGAACGCGAACCCGCTCGTGATGAGAAGCACGAGCACCGGAAACAGCAGCGCCGTGGCCACCACCGACACCGGCGTGACCACCTGGAAGTAGTGGGCCTGCAGCGGCATCACCACACAGGTGGCCGCTATGCACACCCCGAGCGCCCCCGCCAGCAGACCCCGAGTCCATTGCCACGCCCGTTCTCTCAGCGGCAGCAGTTCCGGCTCGGCCAGCCGTTCCACGTCGCCCGGTTTGCCGGCGAGTACTTTTTTGATCGGTCCGACGAACATCAGGATGCCGAGCACCGCCACGAACGTGAGCTGGAAACCGGCCTCGAACAACTGGTGCGGAGAGAAGACGAGCAGGATGAGTGCGGCGGCGGCGACCGCGTTCACCGGGTCCCGGCTCAATCGCAGGGCCAGCCCCAGCTCGAACAGGACGATCATCAGCACGGCCCGCGAGGTCGCCGGGCGAAAGCCCGTGGTCGTCGCATAGGCGAGGACCGCGGCCAGCACGATCACGCGACGCCGCCACTCGGGCAGCAGCAGCATCCGACACAGCCACATTGCCGCCAGATAGACGATCCCGACGTGAAGGCCCGAGATGGAGAGGACGTGCATCGTGCCGCTCTTCTCGAACATCTCGGCCAGGCCGCGTCCGAGAAGCTCCCGGTCGCCCAGCAGCACGACCTTCAGGATCACCGCGATGTCGCCGGAGAAATGGGCGTCGATCTGATTGCGGAACGATTGCTTGATCGAGTCGAGCAGACGCCGGACCGAGCCCGGGTGCCGCTGCCGGAGCCGCACCGCCCGGGGGGTTCCCACCCACATCCGTGCGGCGATCCCCCGCGACGTGGCCCAGCCGTGCTCCGGTCGATCCGGGTCGAGGGCGGACAGCCGGCCGAAGACCTCGACACGGTCGCCGTGGCCCAGCCCGCCCAGCGGGCCGCCCGCATCCGTGTCGCCGGCCTCCGACCAGTCGCTCACGGTCACCGCGACCTCCCCCCAGGTGGGGACCGTCTGCTCGCCGGACCGGACCGCCTCGGCGTCGAGCGGAATCCGCACCAGCCGGCGGGCCGGCTCGCCGTCGGTCTCGATCCGGGACGCCGCCGGGCGAACGGTCGGCTCGCCCCGGACTGTGCCGGCCAGGTAATACAGGCCCGGGCTGTCGCCCACCAGCCCGGCGACCGACCGGTGCGCCTGGTGCCGGGCGCGATCCACGCGGCAGGCATAGGACGCCGCTCCCGCCGCAGCGACCAGGAGCAGCACAACGGCGGACTGGAAGGGGTCCGACATCCCGCGCCGGCCGAGGACCAGCAGGGCGGCACATCCGATGCCGACGAGGACGGTCGCGGGCGCGGAGATCGAAAACAGGTCGGCTGCAAGGATGCCCGCCCCGAACGCGATGGTTGCAGTCAGGAGCGGACGGTGGCGCTGTTCGGACTGCTCGATACGGTCCGCCCCGTCGGACAGCACCGGTCGGTCGCCTTCCGCCATTCCCTTTCCCTGCGTCGGTCCTCGGAGTTTCGGTTCCCCGTTCGTCCGTCAGGTCCGCCCCGTCCCCTCGCCGCTCACGAGGTCACCTGTTCGAGAATCCGGACGATGTCGGGCTCTTCGACCGGCTTCGGGTTCGCCTTGAGCGAGCCGGACGGCATGCTCTCCTCCGCGATCATCGCGAACTCGTCCGGCGGGATGCCATACTCGGCCAGCCCGTCGGGCAAGTCCAGCTCGAGGAGCAGATCGCGGCACGCCCGTTCGATGGGCCGCCCGACCGCGATAGAAAGCCGCTCGTATTTCCCGCCCGCCGCGCCCCGGTTCAACTCGATGGACGCGGGCAGGAGGACGGCGCAGCAAACGCCGTGCGGGATACCGTAGCGGACGCCCAGCGGGTGGGCCATCCCGTGGACGACGCCGAGCCGGGCGTGGGCGAGGGCGAGCCCGGCCATCACGCTCCCGTATGAGCAGGCGAGCCGGGCGGCCGTATCGGACCCGTCGCGATAGGCGGCGGGCAGGTTGTCGAGCAGGAGCTCGGCGGCCCGGAAGCTCAGCGCCTCGGTCAGCGGCGTGGCGTGGACGGACACGTACGACTCGATCGCCTGGGTGAGGGCGTCCATCCCGGAGGCGGCGGTGACCGCCGGCGGGCAGGTGACGGTCAGGTCGGGATCGACCAGGGCGGCTCGGGGCAGGACCCCGGCCCCGCGGATGCTCGCCTTGACCGCCCCGGCGGGGTCGCTGATGACGGCGTTGGGAGTGACCTCCGCACCGGTCCCGCTGGTGGTTGGGACCGCGATGCAGGGCACGGCCCGGCCGGCGTCGGCCGCCCGGCCCCGCACATACTCGGCTGCCGGCGCATCGGCGTACACGAGTGCGGCGATGGCCTTGGCCGCGTCCACCGGGCTGCCCCCGCCGAGCCCGACGACCAGGTCGCAGCCCGCATCGGAGCACGCCGCGCGGCCGGCATCGACCTGTTCGGCCGTCGGTTCGCCCTGGATTTGGTCGAAGAGTACGGAGCCGACGCCCGCCGTCTCGAGCAGGTCCCGCGCCCGGTCGGTCACTCCGGCCTCTCGCATGGCGGTGGTGCCGGTTACGATCAACGCCCGCGCGCCCAAGTCGGCTGCGACGTCGCCCAGGCGGTCGAAACAACCGCGCCCGATAAGCAGCTCATCGACGGTCGAAAAATGGAGCATGGTTCGTCCCCCGCCTCGCTGTTCCCGCGATCCCGGACCGCCCGATCCCTGCGGTCGGCCGGTGGCCTTTTCCGCAAGGGTACCCGTATCTCGCCCGGATATCAAGGGATTGAAGGACGCGGTATTGCATCGGGCTTGGGCCCCGGCATTCGGTCGGGCCGGGGCTATACGTCGGCGGCTTCCTCGGCGCCGAGTGCGGCGAACATCGCCCGTGCCTTGTCGAGGGTCTCCCGGTACTCGGCCTCGGGGTCGGAGTCGGCGACGATGCCGCCGCCCACCTGGAGGTACACGCGCCCGTCGGCGAGGATCGGGGTTCGGATGGCGACGTTGAGGTCAACCGTCCCGTCGAACCCGATGTAGCCGATGTTGCCGGTATAGACGGACCGCTTGGTCGGCTCGAGCTCGTCGATGATCTCCATCGCCCGGATTTTTGGGGCGCCGGTGATCGAGCCGCCGGGGAACGCGGCCTTGACCAGGTCGACGATCCCGCGGCCCCGCCGCAGGTCGCCCTCGACGGTCGCCACCAGGTGGTACACGGTCGGGTATTCCTCCAGCACGATCGGCTCGGTCACCCGGACGGTCCCATAGGAGCAGACGCGGCCGAGGTCGTTGCGTTCGAGGTCCACGATCATGGTGAGCTCGGCCCGGTCCTTCTCGCTGGCGAGCAGCTCGCTCCGCATCCGCTCGTTGAACGCCTCGTCGGCCCGCCGCCTGGGCCGAGTGCCCTTGATGGGCCGGGTCTCGACGTGCCGGTCGACCACCTTGAGGAACCGCTCGGGCGACGAGCTGAGCACGGCCCGGCGGCCGTCGAGCGGCAGGTAGGCGGCGAACGGGGCGGGATTGGCGGCCCGGAGCGCGGCGTACAGGTCGAGCGGGGCGGCGTCGGTCTCGGCCTGGAACCGCTGCGACAGGTTGGCCTGGAAGATGTCGCCGGCGGCGATATAGTTCTTCACCCGCCCGACGGCGGCGAGGTAGTCGGCCCGCTCGAAGTTCGACCGGAGCCCGGTCACGCTCACCGGGGCGAACCGGGGAGGCGGCGTTGGATGCTCGATGGCGTCGATGAGCCGGGCGCGGCGTGCGTCCAGCCCCGGCGCCCCGGTGTCGGCGGTGGCGACGTACCACCGGCCCGCCCGGTGGTCGTATCCGGCGACGGCGTCGTAGAATGCGAAATGCATCTCGGGGACGTGGATGTCGTCGATGGTATTGTCGGGCAGGGACTCGACGAACCGGCCGAGGTCGTATGCCAGGTAGCCGACGGCTCCGCCGGTGAAGGGGATGGGGGCGTCGGCTCGCGGGCACCGATATTGGCGAAGCAGGCGCTTGAGCACGGCAAACGGATTGCGACCGACCCGGCTGCCGTTGACCAAAACCCGGCTGCCGCGCGACTGTGCGACGAGGACCGGGGCGCATCCCACGAACGAGAACCGGCCGAGCCGGGCCGGGTCCATCCCGCTGTCCAGAAAGAACGGCAGCCGCTCGCCGTTCACCGCGCACAGGACGCCGAACGGCGCGGGGCCGTCCGCTGTCTCCGTCACGGAGTGGCAACGCTGGGCAGGGACGGGCATCATACCTCTCCACGGGGTCGGCCGCGGCCACCTTGCGGCCGGTATCTCAGACGGATTGGACGGCTATCCATTCACGCCGTACTTGACGAACTCATCGCTGGCCCACGCCTGCCACTGCGGGTCGGCGCCGATGGACGTGTTATCGCCGTAGTAATCGGCGATGAACCCGCCTCGGCCGCCGCACCACAGCCGATCGACGAGCTGCCGCGCCCAGCCGCGGATCTGCTCCTCGTCGCCGGTCTGCAGCACGTCCTGGATATCGACGGGGCACATGTAGGTCACCTTGCCAGCATATGCGGCGAGGTTGTCCAGCCCGTGTACCTTCTGCTGGTCGAAGAGCAGGGCGTCGATCCCCACCTCGACGAGGTCGGGGATGATGTCGGTGATCTTACCGCAGGAGTGCATAAACACCTTGAGCCCGTGTTTCTTCGCCGTATCGCACAGCGTCCGGAAGCGGGGCTTGAATATCTCGCGCCACATGTCCGGCGAGATCATCAGCCCGGCCTGGGTGCCCCAGTCCTCGGCGAACACGATGCCGTCGCATCCGATCCGCCCGTACTGCTCGATCATCGCCGCCAGCACCTCGTCCACCCGGTCGTGCAGTGTCTCGATCTGCTCGCGGTGGAGGTGGAGGTCCATCATATACTGGTCCAGCCGGCGCATTTTCCGGGCGATGTTGAAGGTGAAGCCGGGCAAGCCGCCGTTCACGAACCGGGCGGCGCTCTCGGCGACTTTCTGCTCGGCCCGCTCGTACCGGGCGGGGTCCCCGAGCGGCGGCATGGGGATGTTTTCGACCGCGTTGATATCCTGCAGGGCTCCTTTGGCGACCTCGCCCTTGGAGTGGCCCTCGATGCGCGCCCAGGTGTTCCCCCAGGCATCGCGTCGTTCCCACCGTTCCTCGGAGACCTTTTCCCAGTCGGTCTGCAGGTCGCCGGTGGCCGGTCCGCAGCCGGCGATGTCGCTGCCCCACGGGTCGGGCAGGGTCCGGGCGAGCCGTTCCGGTCCGGTGAATTCGAGTGTGCGGGTCACGATTTCTTTCGAGGTCATCGTCCATCCTTCCGAGAGCATTCGTTGTCGGTCGTATCTGTTCTATGGGGTTCGGCGGGCGGCTCCTCCAGGCCCAGCAGGTGGGCGGCGTTGTTCCAGAGGACATCTTCGAGCAGTTTTTCGTCGTCGATCACTCGCTTGAGCTTTTCGATCTCGGCCTGCTGGTCCTGCCAGGGCGAGTCGGTCCCGAACATTACTCGCCCTTCGTGTTCGCGACAGAGTCGGGCGAACGTTTCGCTCGGCTGTGCCGGGATGGTGTGCGAGGTCTCGATATAGACATCTGAGCCGAGTCCGTGCCGAATGAATTCGGTCGATTGCCAGAACCCGCCGAGATGCGACAGGATCATTGTGAGGTCCGGCACCCGCCGCTTGATCTCGAGCATCCGACGGGGGTCGCAGCGGTGATCGCCCAGGAAGCAGAGGTCGTCGCCCGAGTGGAAGAGCATGACCAGCCCGGCATCGGCGGCGGCCCGATACAGGTCGATGGCGCGGTCGTCCAGCGGGTCGAAATCCTGGTAGAGCGGATGCAGCTTGATCCCGCGGAATCCGGCGTCTTCGATGCGGCGGACCTCGTCCGCCGCCCGCTCGGAGAACGGATGGACGGACGGGAAGGGGATAAGGCGGTCGGACCGGATCTCGCCGCACCAGCGGAAGATGTTCTCGAACTGTTTCGGCGCGGTGGCGATGCAGGCGACGACCGACCGGTCGATCCCGGCCCGGTCCATCGACCGGACGAGGTCGGCCACCGTCCCGTCGAGGAACGCCCACTGCATGGTGGCGTTCTCCACAATGGCCTCGACGGCCCGTTGTGCGAGGAAATCGGGGAAGGCGTGGGTATGGACGTCGACCGCTCTCATGATACGCCGATTGTATCGGCCGGGCGGTTCCGCGACAAGTGACGGCGGGCGGGGCCGACGGTCAGTCCCTCAGCCGGGCCTTGAGCACGGAGACGAGCCGTTCGGCGGAGATGGGCTTCTGGAAGATGCCGGACAGCCCGAGCTCGCGGTAGTCGGCCTCCAGGTTCAGCCCGTCGCCGACGGAGCTGAGCATGTAGATCGGGGCCTTGTTGCCGAGCAGTCGCAGCTCCTTGACCAGGCGGGTGCCGGCGTCGACCTCTTCCATCATCAGGTCCACGATCAGGGCGTCGGGGGCGGCCTGCTTGTAGAGTTTGAGCGCTTCCTCGGCGCTGGCCGCCTCGACCGACTCGAAGCCGGCGTCCTCCAGAACGGTCTTGAGGAAAAGGCGGACGTCCGGGTCGTCATCGACGCTTAGAACGACGGGTTTGGATTCCTGCATGTCAGGTCTTCCTCTGTCTGTTGCGGGTACACTTCGCCGAATCTGCGTTCGCGTATCGCATTGTCTGTCCAGGCGACGGCCGCGTCAAGGTTGGCCCGGGCACGGTCCGATAGCTCTTCGCCGAAACCGTCAAACTCGTAGCCGCGAATACCGAGCAGCCAGCCCGGTGGGCGGACGGCGAACAACCGGCTCGCCAGCCCGAGCACGTCGGCCGGCGTCACGCTGTGACTGCTCCAGCCGGGCTCGGCCGGGCCGGGCTCGACGCGGCGGACCGAGAACGGCTCGGGGCCTGCGGCGTCGGCGTCGGCGAACAGCACCACGTCGTGCTCCGCCACCTGGGCGGCATCCTCGACGGTGAGCTGGTAGTTCGCCTCGACCGTCACCCCGGGCAGGCCGCGCCGGGCGATCTCCTCGGCGAGCGCCGGCCCCAGCCCGTCGTCCAGACGGCCCGGATTGCCGTACCCGATCAGCAGCACGCGGTCACGGTCCGGGGTCACGACTTCGTTTTCCGTTCCACGACGCGGCCTTCGTGGTCGATCAGTTCGACGACCAGCGGCATCTTGCCCAGGGCGTGCGTGGCGCAGGACAGGCACGGATCGTAGGCCCGGATGGCGACCTCGATGTGGTTGAGCAGCCCTTCGCTGATCTCGGCCTTGCCGGACAGATGGTCCTCGGCCACACGCTGGACCGCGCGGTTCATCGGCACGTTGTTGTTCGTTGTCGATACGATCAGGTTGGCCATCACCACCCGATCGTCGTCGTCGATCTTGTAATGGTGGAACAGCGTGCCGCGCGGGGCTTCTATGATGGCGACGCCCTCGCTGCGGCGCTCGCCCTCGACCACCAGGTCCTCGCCCTGGAGGTCGGGGTCGTTCAAAAGCTCTTTGATCTTCTCGGCCGCGTGAAGCGTCTCGATCATCCTGGCCCAGTGGTATGCCATGGTGATATTGTTCGGCTTCCCGTCGGTGACGGACATGAACTCTTTCCGCGCCTCTTCGGCCTGCGGGGTGTCGATGGAGTCGCAGGCGTTGAGTCGGGCGAGCGGGCCGACGCGATACCATCCGTCCTCGGGGCCGCGTGCCTTGAGGAAGGGGAATTTCATGTAGGACCAGGATTTAACTTCCTCGCGGATGACATCGAGGTAGTCGGCGGGCGCGACCTGGTCCACGATGGTCTCGCCGTCGGCGTCGATGGCCCGCAGGTTCCCGTGGTACAGGTCCATCGAACCGTCCTCGGCGACCAGCGAGAGGTGATTCGACGGGAACGACCCGAAGTCGCTGAGCATCTCGAGGTTCTCGACGGTGTAGCCCTTCGCGAGTTCGAGTGCCCCGTGCGACCACTCGATCATCTGGTCGATATCCGCGAGGAACGTGTCGCGCTCCTCGATAGACAGGTTCTTGTTGATGCCGCCGGGGATGGCCCCCGTCCCGTGGATTTTTTTGCCGGCCGTCGCCTTGATGATCTCCTGGCCGTACTTCCGCATCATCACGCCCTGGACCGCGAGCTCCTTGTGGTGCCGGGCGACGCCGATGACGTTGCGCACCGCCGGGTCGGCATCGAAGCCGAACAGGATGTCGGGCGAGCACAGGTGGAAGAAGTGGAGCGCGTGGGACTGGAAGAACTGCCCGTAGTGCATCAGCCGCCGCATCTTCTCGGCGGTCGGCGTGAGCTGGTCTGCCCCGACGAGGACGTCGGTCGCCTTCGCCGCGCACAGGTGGTGGCTCACCGGACAGATGCCGCACAGCCGCTGGACGACGACGGGGAGTTCCCAGTAGGGCCGGCCCTGGATGAACCGCTCGAACCCTCGGAACTCGATGATGTGGAACCGGGCCTGGGTCACGCGGTTCTGGTCGTCCATCAGGATGGAGACCTTGCCGTGCCCCTCGACGCGGGTAACCGGGTTGATGACAATCCGCCTGGTCTTGCTCTCGCTCAAGATCGACACCTCACAACGATCAGTCGTATTTGATCAGCTCGTATGGCAGTTCGAGTGGCTCGCCGTTCAGCACCGCGACCAGCGCCGTCCATATGGTGTCGGCGCTGGGCGGGCATCCGGGCAGAAATGCGTCGATTTTCACCACCTCGTTACAGGGATAGACCCGGTCGAGCAGCAGCGGGATCTCCGGGTCGTTGGGGATCAGCCCGTCCGGGTTATGCACGGTCGGCCCGTGCAGGTACGCCTCGTCGAGGCACTCGCGAAGCGGGACCTTGTTCCGCATCGACGGGATGTCGCCGTTGATGGCGCACCCGCCGACGGCGATGAGCATATCGCAGTTCTCACGGAACGACTGGAGCACGTGCACGTTCTCGTCGTTCGACACGCCGCCCTCGATGAGGCCGACGGCGCACCGGTCGGTGAACTCCTTGATGTCGTCGACCGGCGACTTGTGGAAGTCGACCAGCTCGATCAGGTCGAGTATCCGTTCGTCGATGTCGAGGATCGACATGTGACATCCGAAGCATCCACACATCGACGTGGTGGCGATTTTGGGTTTCGACATACCTGGGTTCCTCACTCCTGCGTTTGACGCTTCTCGATCTCGGAGCCGATCGGCTCCCAGTCATAGGTTCTCCGGCCGACGGGGACATCGAACCCGGTCCCCTTTTTCATCAGGGCGCCGACGGGGCAAACCTCGAGTGCCTCGTCGGTGACGTCGGCATCGGTATCCCGCAGCCGCGCCTCGGCGTTCACGGCGATCCGCTTGGCGGGGCCGCGGTCGACGAAGTCGAACACGTGCTTCCCGTCGAGGTCCCGCGACGCCCGCACGCACCGTCCGCACAGGATGCACCGGTCGCGGTCGATCCAGATGTCGGGGTGGCTCAGGTCGGCCTGGCGGTCGGCGGGGAACTGGAAGGGGAAGCTGGGGGCGGCGATCCCGAACCGATAGGCGAGTGCCTGGAGTTCGCAATCGCCGCTCTTCTCACAGAACATGCACCAGTGGTTGCCCTCGACGAACAACATGTCGATGATATCCCGGCGAAGCTCGAGCAGTTGATCGGTCTCGTTATCGACGACCACCCCCTCGCTGGCAGGGAAATTGCACGCCGTCTGGGGCCGCCCGTCGACCATCACCGTGCATACCCGGCAGGCGCCGGCCGGCTCGAGGCCGTCCCGGTGGCACAGGCGGGGGATATATATGCCCGCGTTCTGGGCGGCTTCCAGGATCGTCTGGCCGGGCTCGGCCGCGACCTCGACTCCGTCGACGGTAAACGTGAAGGTGTCGCTCATCGGTTCGTCCCTTACTCGTTCAGAATAGTAGAGCCCCGCCCGGCGATCTTCTCCGCCTCGGCCAGTGCGGCTCCGAGGTCGAAGGACGGTCGGAGGGCGCCTTCGGGCTCCTGGACCATGTCTTCATAGGCCACGCGGAAGCTCTTCAGCGATGTGCGGATCGGGTTGGGCGAGGTCTGGCCCAGGCCGCACCGGCTGGCGGTCACGATGTTCTCGCTCAGCCGCTCCAGGTACTCGATGTCCTCCGGTACGCCCTTGCCGGCCATGATCCGCTCCAGGCATTGCAGCAGGAGCTTGTTGCCCACCCGGCAGGGTGTGCAGTAGCCGCAGCTTTCCTCGACGAAGAACTCCATGAACTTCCGGACCGGCTTGAGGATGTCGCGCTTATGGCTGAAGACCATCAGCGCCCCGCCGGTGGCCAGGTCGTCATACGAGACGCTCCGCTCGAAATCGTCTTCGCCGACCATCCGGCCGCTGGCCCCCCCGATCTGTACCGCCTTGGGGTCGCGGGCGCCGCACAGATCGAGCACATCGGCCAGCGAAACGCCCATCGGCAGCTCGTACACCCCCGGCTTCGAGCAGTCGCCGCTGATGCTCAACAGTTTGGTGCCCGGGCTGCCGTGCGGCCCGATCTCGGCGAACCAGCCCGACCCCTTCTCGAAGATACGGGCGGCGCAGCAGAGCGTCTCGACGTTGTTCACCACCGTCGGCTGGGCCAGATAGCCCTTCTGTGCGGGGAAGGGCGGGCGCGTCTTGGGGTCGCCCCGCTTCCCCTCGCACGAGCTGAGCAGCGCCGTCTCCTCGCCGCAGACATACGAGCCGGCTCCCATCTGGATGCGGATGTCGAAGTCGAACGGCTGGCGGCCGCAGATGCCCTTGCCGAGCAGCCCCTTTTCCCGCATGTCGTCGAGCACGTGCTCCAGGTACGCCCGGAGATAGGCGTATTCGCCGCGCAGGTAGAGGATGCCGGTCTCGGCGCCGACGGCGTAGCCGGCGATCACCATCCCCTCGAAGAGCAGTTCGGCCCGTTCGGTGAGGATCACCCGGTCCTTGAACGTGCCGGGCTCGCCCTCGTCGGCGTTGCACACCACGTACTTGCGGTCGCCATCCGACCCGCGGGTGAAATCCCACTTCATCCCGGTGGGGAATCCGGCCCCGCCGCGCCCTCGCAGCCGGGCGGTCTTGACCTCCCGGATCACCTCGGCCGGGCTCATCGACAGTGCCTTGTGCAGGGCGTCGCCCTGGGTCACCGGGGCCAGGACGACCGGGCCGGCTTTCCGGATATTGTTGTCGACCATCGCCCGGACGAGTTCGTGTGCGTTGTTCCCGTCGCCGAAGCTGTGGACGAGCTTCTGCGGGTCCATGTGTTCCCGGAGCTCGCGGACGATGCGGCGGGCGGCATCGCTGGAAAGCCAGGTGAGGACCACGTCGTTCACCAGCGCGGCGGGCGCCTGGTCGCACATCCCGATGCACGGCGTCCACTCCAGCGAGATTCTCCCGTCCGGGGTGGTCTCGCCGAAATCGATGCCCAGTTCCTTGCGGAACGCGCGGGCCACCCGGCTGCTTCCCTTCATCTCGTCGATGATGTCGTCGCACAGGCGGATGACCACCTCGCCCTTCGGCTCGGTCGAGAGGAATGAGTAGAAGGAGACGCAGCTTTCGACCTCGACGCGGTGGATGCCCAGGTTCCCGGCGATGGCATCCATCGCCGCGTTCCCGACGTGGCCGAGCCGGGCCTGCACGGCCCGGGCAACGTCCACCAGCCGGGTCGGATCGTTGTTGTACTGGTCACAGATTTCGCTGACGGCTTGTTCGAGCGATTCGTCCATCGGCAGTCCTCGACTCCCTTGTCCGTCTTTTGTGATCGCCCGCCCTGCTCACAGGGCGGCACATGTGAAACGCATCACAACACTTTGCCCTATTCTGCACAAATCCCCGCCGCTATCAAGGGGCAACCCGTGAAAATCCGCAAAATAACGGGATCGTTCTCCGAATACGCCCTCCAGAAAGGCGCCATCGAGCCAAAATGTTCGCTAACACCTACGCCGGGGCAATACCCCCGCCGCCGATCGAACAGCCGGGCTATCCCTCGGCACCGACAGCAGACCGGACAAGCTCGCGATAGGCGCCGTGCAAGGCGTTGCAAATCTCCGCCGGGACAGCGAACTGGCCCGCCTCGGCAATCGACCGGACGGGGAGCAGCTCCATCAGCGAGTTGGTCAGGAATACCTCGGATGCGGACCGAAGGATGTCGGCGGTGAAGCGCTCTTCGCGGACATCGACGCCCGCCTTTCGGGCCAGGCCCATCACCGTCCGCCGAGTGATCCCCGGCAGAATGTTCAGGTCGAGCGGCGGAGTATGCAGTACGCCGTCGATCACGCAGAACAGGTTGCTGGTCGCACACTCACAGACGATTCCAGCCGGATCGAGCAGGACGACCTCCAGCGCCCCGCGCTCGGCCGCCTCCTGTTTCGCCAGGATGTTCGGCAGATAGTTGGCGGTCTTGTGGGCACGGATCGGCGAACTGCTTTCGTGTCGATGAGCCGAAATCACCACGTCTGCCCCGTGCCGGTACAGGGCGTCCGGGTACGGCTGCAGCGGTCGCGCCTCGACGAGCAGCGTCGGCCGGGCCGACGGGTCGGGCACCAGGGTGCCCGTATGCTCGCCCCGGGTCAATGTAATCCGGACGTAGGCGTCGGCCAGCCCGTTCCGGTCGATCAGCTCGCCGACGGCCTCGACAAGGACCGCCTTCCCGGGGAACAGGATGCCGAGGAACGCCGCCGAGCCGGCCATCCGGTCGAGATGTTCGTTCAGCGCGAACGGAACGCCGCCGTACGCCCGGACCGTCTCGAACAGCCCGTCGCCGTAGAGGAGGCCCCGGTCGAACGCGGAGATCGTCGCCGCGTCCCGCTCGACGAACTCGCCGTTCAGGTAAACCCGGTTCATCCGATCCTCCGTCCGGGGCTTGCCCCTCCCGGCTCGGTTGCAGGTGCCCGCTCAGGCGAGGTCGAAGGGCGAGATGCGGTCGCCGTGCGTCGTCTGGGCGCCGAGCAGCCGCTTGCGCTGTTCTTCGAGCACGCGGAAGAAGATATCCGGCGCGTCGGCGATCTGCTCCCGGTAGATGGTCTCGATCCGGTCCAGCTTGGCGAGGTTCTCGGGGAGGCGGATCGTGAACTGCTCGACGTACTCGTCCTCGGTGTACTCCTTGTCGAGCACCTCGGCGAACAGCCGTTTCAGGTCCTCGTAGCGGGGGATGCGGCCGGTCGGGGCGGAGAGCATCTCGACATCCCCATGCACGGCCAGTTCCATCCACTTCGCCCAGACCCGCTTGTCCGACATGCTGTTCAGGTACCGGCCTTCCTCATTCTTGAGGAAGTAGTTGGTCGCGAACACCTTGGGCGGGTCGGCCAGCCGCTCGCCGAACGCGAGGTTGTTCTCCAGGTATCGGCCGAGCGGGATGGAGACGAAGTCGAGGTTGGACATCGGCTGGAACTTGCGCACGCCCTGCTTGCCCAGGGTTGCGGCGGTGGTCTCGGACTCGAGTGCGGCTCCCATCAGGCAGATGCCGTGGGCCCAGTCGAACGCCATCTTCACGGGCACGGCGGTGTCGCTGTCGCGGCCGCCGTAGATGAAGCCGCCGACGGGCACGCCCTCGCGGTCGTCCCAGTGCGGGTCGAGGTTCGACAGCGGCGGCATGGCGAGGGTGTAGCGGGCGTTCTGGTGCGAGGGCGTCAGCTCGTTGCCCTGCGCGTCGGTCATCCCCTTGTGCCACTGGCCGGCGTAATTTTCGCCGCTCTCCGGCAGCTCGCTGCCCATCCCCAGCCAGTAGGGGACGTCGTCGACGACGAGCACGTTGGAGAAGATGACCTCGCCGGGCGTGGTGAGGCAGTCGTAGATGACCGGGTCGTTGTCCGGGTTGACATCGCGGATGATGCCGAAGATGCCCCGCTCGACGTTTGCCGCCCGGGCCACGCCGTCGATGATGCGGAGGTAGGCGAGGTCGTCGCCCACGATCGTCTCGCCGGGCAGCATCGCGGTCGACGTCTTGCCGCAGGCGCTGGGGAAGGCGCCGGTGAAATAGGTGACGCGGCCGTTCGGCCCGTGGAACCCGGCGATGAGCATATGCTCGGCGAGCCAGCCCTCGCGGTCAGCCCGGCGGATCGCCAGCCGCAGCGACAGCTTCTTGAACCCGACCGTGTTGCCGGCGTATTGGGTGTTCACGCTGTAGACGAACTCGTCCTCGTAGTCGATGTAAACGCGGCGCTTGTCCACGTGCTTGCTGTTGTTCCGCTCGTCGAGTTCGCCGGCGGAATGGAGGACGCGGAAGAAATCGGGGCGGTCGCCGAGCCGCTTGAACTGCTCGTAACCGGGCCGGTAGAGCAGGTCTTCGCTGTGGGACACATAGGCCGAGTCGGTACACTGCACGCCGCTGATCGAGAACGACGATTCGGTCGGGCCGAGGCAGAAGAAGCGGACGAACAGGGTCTTGCCCGCCATCGCCCCGTCGAGGAGCCCCTTGACCTCGGCCAGCCCGGCCTCCCTATCGGTCTGGTTCAGGTGCTCTCCCAGGTCGTCGCCCGTAGGGACGAGGTACTTGGTGTTCTCCTTGTCGCGGGCCTGATCCCGCAGGCCGTCGAAGTGGACCGTGTGGCCTTCCATCTTCAGCGGGCGCTCCTCGCCCAGCTCGACGGTCAGTTGGCGGATTCGCTCGATGTCGGCGGGGGCGTCGGTGACGACGAACACGTCGTCCGGCTTGCCCAGCTCGATGGCCTCGGCCACAAACCGATGCAGTTTCGGGTTCGGCAGGGCCATCAGCTTGCCCAGGTTGGCGGCGTCCAGCTTTTCTTCGAGATACTGTTCAACGTTTTCCGGCATACATGGTCCTCTTCATCACAAGTCAGTCAGGGGGCGACGGGCCTGCCCGCGGCAGACGGTCTGCGAGCGGACGCAGTGCCCGGCCGATTCTTTTCGGGGTGCTTCCCTATCGAAAAGCCCGGCAATTATACGGACCGCACCCCGCACGGTCAACTGTTTTTTACCGAAGAATTGGCGGTTGTGACCTGCCTTCTTTCTGCTATCATAGGAAAAGGATGAACTTTGCGCCCGGCCTGGCCCATCGCCCTGAATTGAGAAACGTGACATGATGACCGAACGAACCGGGATCGCTGGAGTTGTTCTCGGCCTCTGCATCTTCACCGCCGTGATGTATCCCGCACATGCGCCCGGGGGAGAGCAGCCCGATTTGTACGCTTTCGAGCGCCGGAGCGAGGTGTTCGAGTTCACCGAGAAGCCCTCCGTGACGCGCGACGGCGACGACGTCACGATCACGTTCGAGGTCAAGGACTTCTGCGACGTGACCGTGGCCATCGAAGACACCGAAGGGAAGATCCTCCGGCACCTGGCGTCGGGAGTGCTCGGGGCGAACGCGCCGGAGCCGTTCGCCCGGGACTCGCGCCGGCAGACGCTGCACTGGGACGGCAAGGACGACCTGGGCGCATACGTCGATGACAAGGACACGGTGGTCGTCCGGGTCTCGCTCGGCCTGAACCCCCGGTTCGAGCGGACGCTGTTCTGGTCGCCCCGCAAGCGGGTGCGGAGCCCGCGTTCCCTGGACCGCAACCTGCTTTACGCGGCCGGGCCCGACGGCGTGTACATCTACGATGGCGGCAACTGCGAGCACATCCGCCTGTTCGACACCGAGGGCGAGTATGTCCGGACGGTCTATCCCCCGCCCGCCGATAAGATCGAGAACTTCGACGGGCTGGAGTGGAAGGAGTATCCCCAGGACGGGGAGCGGCTCCCGGTGAAGGGCGGAACGCGGTTTGTGCTGGAGACATTCCTGGGGGCACTCGACACCCCCGGGGCGATGGCGGCCCGCGAAGGCCTGCTCGTGGTGGCCGGCGAACGGCTCGCGTTCTTCACCGGGGACGGCGGCTCGTTCGACGGGCCGGAGGTGTTCGTGCCGGTCAACGTACCCCGTGTTCACAGTTGGCCGGGCGGTGTGGTCAATGTCCCGCCCACCGATATCGCGTTCAGCCCCGACGGCCAGTGGGTCTACCTGGCCGGCTATATGTGGACGCGCTCGTGGCGGCACGGGATGTTGAACGGTGTGGGCCGGATCGCCGCCGACGGCCAGGGGGCGCTTGAGAACTTCGTCGGCAATCTGGCCGAGGTAACCAACCGGGGGAGCGGCGGCAGCCGCGTTCATCAAGCGTTCGCAGACGAGTTGGCGGGGAATGCGCCTGCGGAGGGCCAATTCGAGGGCGCGGCCTCGGTGGCGGTGGACCCACAGGGGCGGGTGTACGTGGCCGACGCCGGCAACGACCGCGTCCGGGTCTTCGACGCCGACGCCCGACACCTCACGGACCTGTCGGTCAGTCGTCCGAAACTCGTCCGGGTGAACCCGACCAACGGAGAAATTTACGTCTTCAGCTACAGTACACCGATCGACGCCGATATGGCCGGTGCCGTCGGCCCCCGTGCCTCGCTCACCCGGCTGAAGTCGGTGGACGACCCGCAGGCGCTGTCAACCGTATCGCTGCCCTCGGAATCACACGGCCGAAACGGGCCGTCCTGCCGGATCGAGGTCGATTTCCGTACCGACCCGCCGACCATCTGGATGAGCGAACGCGGATATATTCGCTGGGGTGTGCCCAGCGATATGCGGTTCTCGGAGCGGACCTGTACCAAACTGGTGGTGGAAGAGGACGGCAAGGCCGTGGTCCGGCGCGATTTCGGGCCGGAAGCCCGCCGCGAGGTGGACTACACCCGGGGCACCCGCCACATGAAGCAGCGGCTGTTCTTCAACCCGGCCAGCCGCCGGCTGTACGTGGGCGAACTCATGTGCCCGCACCCCGAACACGTCACGGCGATGGCGGACGGGGCGATGATCGACCCCAACACCGGCCGAGCCAAAGCCGTGCGGTTCCCGTTCGACGCCGAGGAGATGGCGTTCGACCTCGAGGGGCACGCCTACCTTCGGTCGTTCGACCATATCGTCCGCTACGACGCCACAAACCCCGACCCCCAGGGCTGGCGGGAGGTCCCGTTCGACTACGGCGAGTCGATGGCGCAGGCGGGCGTCTGGTCCCGGAGCAGGACCCGCATCCACTCCGCCATCAGCTTCTACAGCACCCGCGGCGTCGCCAGCAGCCAGATGGGCGGCTTCGGTGTGTCCCCGAAGGGCCACGTCATCGTCAGCGCGAGCAACCCCGAGACCCAGCCGGACCGGCGAGAGGACGGCGACATCTACGAGTCCATGGGCGAACGATACACGCCACAGATGTTCCCCGGGCGGGCCCGACCGTGGGAAGTCCACGTGTTCGACCGGCACGGCAACCGGGTCTATGGCGACGCGGTCCCCGGCGTGCCCCGCCACGTCGGACTGAACATGGACGCGCAGGACAACATCTACGTGATGATCGCCGGGATCGGCCGGGTGAACGGCAAGCCATACGACCACTACCCGCTCTCCTGCTCGCTGGCGAAGGTCGAGCCCGGCACGCAGATATTGTCGGCGCAACGCGCCCCGATCCCCCTCTCCGACGACCGCCGGCCCGACCGACCGCCCGACCTGACGCAAACCGACGGCGGCGGCGAGGCGTGGCTGACCGACGGGGCCCACTGGGTCCGAGGCGGGGTGGGGATCGACGGCAAACGGGCCCGCTGCCACTGCCCCAGCCAGAGCCGACCGGGGTTCGACTACTTCGCACGCTCGTTCCTGCCGGAGACAGACCGCTACAGTGTCCTCATCGTGGACAAGAACAACAACGAGATCGTCCGAATCGGCCGATACGGGAACATCGACGACGGACGCCCGCTCATCGAGGACGGCGGCCCGCCGAACCCGCGCTCCATCGGGGGCGACGAACTCGCCCTGATGCATCACCAGTTCCTGACCGTCGAGAGCGACCGGCGGCTGTTCATCGGCGACCTGGGGAACGCCTGCATCCGGAGCGTCAAACTCCTCTATCACGCCGAAGAGACCGTCAAACTGAAAGACGTTCCCGATCGAGCAGCGGGCGGACGTTAGACGCTTCCGTACCGAATGACATTCGTGCCGATATACCGCGCGAAGACCAAATGCAAGGCGCTCGGGCGGAGACCCGCCGAGGTCCGCCCGTTCACAGCGATGACAGCAGGGAGATTGGGATGACAACCCAGCGGATGCTTCTGTCGGCCGTCCTGGCCTGCGTAATCACCGGATTCCCAGCAAGAGCCGACGACAACGCGGAGGCCCCGCCCGAGCCGGCGGACCTGGCAAATATCACCGCGAACCGCTTCGAGACGCTGCCGAACACGACTCCCGACAGGCCGACTTGGATCGATCCCGTCTATGCCGCCGACTCCGGCACATTGGTCGGCATCGTCCAGAAGGACCGGGATCACGAACCCCAGACGCTCCACTTCGATTTCGAAACCGGGCGTTGGATACCCCAGCCCAATCCGCCTCCGCAGGGAGTAATCACCCGACCGGGCAGTCGCCGCAGGGCGGCCGGCGTCTACGACAGCACCCGAAAACGCATCATCTACGGGGGCGAATGGGCGTACGATCCGGCCCGGAACGAGTGGGAGAAACTGGACGTCTCCACCGAGCTGTACGGGGAGACTCTCGCCGGGGCGCCCGATGTCCGAAACTCCAACATGGTTTACGACCCCGTCCAGGACGAGATTCTCCTGTTCCCGTACCAGGGCGGGTTGAACTGGGATGAATGGGAAGACACGTGCCGGTTCAAAGGACATCTGGGCACAATGGTTTTCCGCTTCGAGGACCGGGTCTGGAGGCGGTTGAACCCGGGCAGCGAAACGATCCGGAGTGCCCGCGACGACGTGTACGCACTCTACGTTCGCCAGTTTAAGCTGACCGAGCGGCTGGCGATCCTGCGCCGAGACAGCGATGCGGAGGAGATGGACAAGGCGAGGCCGGCGCTCGCTGCCCTGGCGGCCGAGCAGGCCGAACTGGCGGGCGATGTTCGCAAACTGGCGGAGGAGTTTGCCGAGCTCGAAATCGACGACGACTATGAGGCCGGGCAGATCGACGACGCCTCCGGGGCGCTGGCGGAGACGGCGCAAGCGATGGCAGCGGCCGCCGAAGTGCTGGACGGCGGCGAGGTCGCTCAGGCGGTGAACCGGGGCGATCTGTTCCGGGCGCTGGAGACCGTTCGGAACGAGACACTCGCGGTCGCACCGTCCCCGCGGGCCGAGTCGCCGATGGTGTACGACCCCCAGAACAGGGTGATCGTCCTGTTCGGCGGCTATGTCGGCAACCAGTCGGAAAACGACACCTGGATTTACGAGTGCGAGCGGCGGCGCTGGGTCAGGCGCAGCCCGGAACAGGCCCCGCCGCCCCGCTTCTACCATTTCATGTACCGCCACCCGGCCAGCGGGCTGATCGTGATGGGCGGCGGCAAGTGGGCCGTACCGGGCGGGGGCGGCGCCGGCACCTCGTTCCGGTCGCTGAACGACATCTGGGCCTACGACGTGGCCGAGGACCGGTGGCATCGGGTCGAGGGGACCGCCCCGCAGATCAACGTCGGCTACATGTACGGGCTGCACTATGCTCACGCGGCCTACGCCGAAAGCCGCGACGTGCTCATCTACACGGGCACGGGCGAGCGCGCGAAGGCATTCCGGTTCCAGCCCGGCGAGCCGCTCCCGCCGCTTGACCTGGCAGACGCGGTCTACCCCCGGCGACACGACCGGTTCCCCTATGAACAGACCGAACAGGTCCGGCGCGAACTCCCCGAGGATGACGCCGACGCCCTGGAGAAGCTCGCGGGTCTGCCGGCCAACACCTGGGTGCAACTGCCGGTCGAGGGCTCGGCGCCGCGCCGGGAATGGTGCATCCTGTCGCGGGATGTGACCCGCGGCTATGCCGTCTATTTCGGCGGCGGACACAGCACCCACATGGGCGACGAGATCGACGTGTTCACGCCCGGGTCACTGACCTGGACGCCCTCGCACCGGGCCTCCAACACCCAGATCGCCCCGTCGGGCGGCTGGCCCAACTTTCTGCCCCAGTTCAGCGGCGGCCCGTCGGTCACCCACACCCGCGACCAATACGTGTCGATGGACGGCGTGTTCCTGCTCGACGAAGACTGGCAGATCGGGCGCGTCTATTACGGGCCCGAGTGGATTCCGGAGTATGTCCAACAGACGAATCGCTGGCGAAGACACTACCAGTTGGGCCGGCTCTCGTTCGTGTTCCGCTACGATCTCGAAGGAGCTCGAACCTGGACGGCGCACCCGGTGCCGCCCGAGGTGCGGCGTCTCTCCCCGATCATGGCATTCCCCGAACTGGGCAAATTCGGGGCACTGCGACAGGAGGGCGAGAACTGGACCTGGGTGACCGTCGAGCGGGACACGTTCGAATTCGAGATCACACCCGTCCCCGGCCCCGTTCCCAACGTCATCCGCCAGGAAGGCCAGCACCTGGGCGCACTGCCCGAACGGAACCAGATCATGCTGCTCGGCACCGGCCGCGAATCGGGCGTCGTGGAAACCTGGATATATGATATCACGGAGAACGAATGGAGCCGGCTGGAGCCGGCCCGGTCCATACCCGCACCGCTCAACAGATGCCGCGCGGTCGTCTATTGCCACGACCAGAACGCCGTGCTGGCATCGGTGACACTCGAGGATGACGACGGCAGCGGGCACTGGGTCTATTCCTTCGAGCGCAACACCTGGATACCCTTCCGCGGAGAGCAGGAGGAGGGCCTGCGCGTCCGTGACCACGGCGGCCCCTGCTGGAGCCAACTGGTCTATCTGCCCCAGTACCGGGTCTTCGTGTGGGGTGCCGGGCCGGCTCTGCTTCGCCCGGACTTCGACCGGCTGGATTGGGAGTGACGGCCCCGGTTCGCTCGACGCGGAACCGACCTCCGGCCCGGGCTAATAGCTCATCTCGCCGTCGCTCATCAGAACCAGCCGCCCGCCCTGTACGGTCGCCGAGACCGCCCCGTGGACGCCGAACCGCCCCGTCCCCTTCTTCTCCAGAGCGGCCGGCGACCTGCCGCCCCGACCGGGGT
>PWKM01000321.1 GCA_003559755.1 Planctomycetota bacterium | reverse complement strand
TGGGCACCGCCTGCTCAGAGCCGAATCCAGAGGGCGGGACGCTCCCACGGCCGACACTCCGCCGGGGTTTTTGAGTAGGGAATATCTCCACAGTTTTGCGATAACTCCCCGGCACAGGCCCGCCAGCTCAAAGCGCACACTTTGTATCTCCATAGTTTTTTAGTTTTCCATCCCACTGGCGCCCAGCGGTTTACTGCTATGGACGCGATTATTCCCGCTTTTTATTGACGTATGGCACGATATTTGCTACTATGTATGTTGGTGCGATGACCGACGCCGACAGGTCTAGACGGGCCATGCTTCACCTTCCGGATTCCGCTCTTCCGGTCCGTGGACCTGTATTGGAGCCGGCCCGAATCCCCGGAGCCGCCGGCTACTCCCCCCGGTGTCCTCCACGGGCTCGTCGGACTCATCGCACCACCCCCCTCCCTCTTCGATGAATGTCCACCTATGCCCTGCGTCCGCAACTCGCCATGACCTACCCTCATTCTAATCAGTAATGCGGCAACTGCACGACGCCGGGGCCGGGTCGAACAGGGCTCAGAAGTGTTGGAGGGTGCGGCTGATAAGACGCGGCCCGTGGACATTGGTGTTGCCCACGGGCCGTCGATGACTTGTCTGCGGCGTGTCAGCGCACTTTTCTGCGGGCGAGCCGCAGGGAGAGGAATCCGGACAGTGGCTTATCCATCGGGGCGTCTGTGTACATTTTTTCGACGTCATACCCGAAGCTCAGGGCGGCCTGTCGAATCTCATCGAAATGCCGCCCTCGCTCGGCGAGGTAGGCGTTTCTCAAGTCCCGCGGTTCGCAGAGCATCCTGCCTTCGTCTTCGAGGCCGAGGAAGATGGTCTGCCCGGAGAACGGGAAGTCGCGCTCGACGGGGTCCTCGATCTGGAACAGGACCGCATCCTGGCCGAGGAAGCTCAGTTGGCCCAGGGCGAGACTCAGCCGGTCGACGTCGTCGATGAAGTCGCTGATGATGACCACCAGCCCCTTCTGGCTGATCTGTCCGCACATCGAGAAGATGGCGTCGTAGAGCGAGGTGTGGCCGCTGGGCTTTGCACCTTCGAGCACCCGGATGCAGTTCCGGAAATGCGAGCCGGACCCGCGCGCCCTGATGACCTCGTTGACGTTTTCGTCGAAACACATCAGGCCGAAGGTGTCCTTCTGCTGGAGCAGCATGTAGGCCAGAGCGCCGAGAAGCGTTGCCGCATAATCGAACTTGCTCATCGGCGCTTCTTCGCTCTTGAAGAACATCGAGTTGCTGGTGTCGATGAGGAAGGTGACCGGCATGCCGGTCTCTGCCTCGTATTGCTTGACGTAGAACCGGTCTGTCTTTGCAAAGACCTTCCAGTCGAGGTGCTTCACGTCGTCGCCCGGCACGTACTGTCGGTGCTGGGCAAACTCGGTGCTGATTCCCAGCAGGCGGCTCTTATGCATCCCGGTAAAAAAGCTCTCGACCAGGCGCAAGCTCCGCAGCTCGAGGTTCTTGATACGGCCGATCACCTTGGGATCGAAGTAGTCTGGCATATCACTGTACCACCTTGAGGAGCTCGTCGACGATGGTTGTTGAATCGACACGTTCGGCCTCTGCCGCGAAGTTGGGCAGAATCCGGTGAACCAGAACCGGATGGGCGACGGAGAGGACATCGTCGATGGAGACCTCGTTTCGTCCGTCAAGGATCGCCGAGGTTTTCCCTCCGATCACCAGGTTCTGGCAGGCCCGCGGGCTGGCGCCCCAAGTGACCCATTTCTTGATGAAGTCGGGCGCGTCTTTCTCGGAGCTGCGGGTGGCCCGGACCAGGCGGAGGATGAAATCGACGACCTCGTCGCTGATCTTGACCCGTCGGACGAGCTTCTGGAGCTCGAGAATCTCCTCATGGGTCAGCACCGGCTCGATGTCCGCCTCATAGCCGGCGGTCGTCATCGCCAGAATCTTCTTTTCCTCGAGCTCGCTGGGGTAGCCAACGTTGATCTGGAACATGAACCGGTCCATCTGGGCCTCGGGCAGCGGGTAGGTCCCTTCCTGCTCGATGGGGTTCTGGGTTGCCAGCACGAAGAACGGGCGTGTGAGGTCGCGTCGGACGCCGCCGACGGTCACCTGGCGCTCCTGCATGGCCTCGAGCAGGGCGGCCTGTGTCTTCGGGGGAGTTCGGTTGATCTCATCCGCGAGGAGCACGTTGGTGAAGATCGGCCCTTCCAGGAACCGGAACTGGCGTTCGCCTGTCGCCTTATCCTCCTGGATCACCTCGGTACCGGTGATGTCGGACGGCATCAGGTCGGGGGTGAACTGTACCCGGCGGAACTTGAGAGACAAGCTGGCCGCCAGGGATCGGACGAGCAGTGTCTTGCCCAGGCCGGGCACACCCATGAGCAGACAGTGGCCCTGGGCGAACAGCCCGATGGTGGTGAGGCGGACGACCTCGTCCAGCCCGACAATGGCTTTTCGGACCTGGCTCATCATCCGGTCGTGCGCATCCCGGAGATTCTGGATCTTCTCGATCTCCTCGTCGGTCCAGTCCTTCTCTTTCGGCAGTTCGAATTCGATCTTGTCACTCATTACTTGCTTTCTCCTTCGGAAACTTTGAGGAGCTCTCGCGTCCACTTGGAAACGGTGGGGAGTGCCTTCTCCTCAGCCCTTGCTACCAGATCATCGAGCACGTCGCTGTACGTCCGACCCTCGGCCTCGGCTCGGAAATCGAGCAGGAGCCGATGGGCGAGGGCTGGCCGGGCGACGTTGATTATGTCTTCACGTGTCACGTGGGTTCGACCGCGAGCCAGGGCGGAGACCTTTCCGCCCCTCAGCAGGGCCTGGGCGGCTCGCGGCGATGCCCCCAGCCGAACGGTCCGTTTTGCGCTCTCGACCGACTCGATGGATTCGGGCCGGCTGGCCCGGACGAGGGCGAGGGCGAAGTCGCGCACCGACGGGACCACGGGGACCCGCTTGGCCAGCGCCTGCATCTTGAGTATCTGTTCCGGGCCGGTCACCTTGTCCGCCTCCGATCGGAAGCTGCCGGTCGTGTATCGGAGCATCGTGTTTTCTTCGTCGTAGGACGGGTACTCCTGCTCGATGGCGAACATGAACCGGTCGGTCTGGGCCTCGCCCAACTGCCAGGTCCCGTCCGACTCGAGCGTGTTCAGCGTGGCGACCAGGTTATACGGGCGAGGTAGGAAATAGGTCTGCCCGCCGATCGAGACCTGGCGCTCCTGCATCACTTCGAGCAGTGCCGCCTGGGTTCGGACCGGGCTGCGGTTGATCTCGTCTGCCAGCACCATATTGGCGAACACCGGGCCTTTGAAGAACCGGAACGCGCGGTCGCCCGTCCCCTTGCGGTTCTCCAGAATCTCGGTGCCGATGATGTCGGTAGGGAGCAGGTCGGGGGTGAACTGGAGCCGTCGATATTCCAGGCCCAGTATCTCTGCCAGGGTCTTGACGATCAGGGTGCGGCCCAGCCCGGGGGCGCCGGACAGCAGGACGTGCCCATCCGAGAAGACGGCGACGAGGAGATGCTCGATCACCCGGTCCTGACCGACGACCACGCGGGCTATCTCCTGCCGCACACGCTGGAAGGTCTCGTAGAACTCCTGTGGTGTGGCGAGTTCGACCTCCTGGGGCTCACGAGTGCCGGCCCGAAGAGCATTTTTGGCACCTGCGTCGGTATCGCTCACGTTGTTATTGCCTCCTATCGAATCACCCGAGCGGACCCCCAGTTGGCGACATCGCCAAGGTCGAGGTCGTCGGTACAATCCACTTCCAGTCGAAGATGTCTCACGCCCTCGACCGAGACGTCGAGGGATTGCATCTCGCCGCCCCTCAATACCCCGGTGCTGACCAGTTCCCTGCCGTCGCCGTACACCCGGAAGACGACGCTGCCCCGCTCGCCCATTCGGGTGTCGATGCCCACATCGGCCCGGAACCGGCGGAATCGCTGGTTCAGGTCGAAGGTCAGCTTTGAGTTGGCGTGTACGCCGATGCCCCAGGGGTAGCGTCTCCCGGCGATCGAGATGGCGTCTCCCTGGCAGTTCAGGTCCATCCGGTAGGGCTGTGGCGGGGCCAGGATGGTCTGCTCTTCCACCTCGATCGGTTCGAGTTGGGAGAGATATTGGACGCGGCCGCCCATGATCTGGACCAGCGAGATTTCGTCCACGTCGATCCTGAGCGTCTTGTTCTCGTCCCATACGGGCTGAATCCACCACTCGCCGAGATGGATGCGGTTGAGTGTGCCCTCGATCAAGCTGCCGTCCCGGGTGCTGATCCGCATCTGGGTCTCGCCCTGCCACGCCGGGAGTTCATCGCGCCCGGCGTCGGCCAGCCGCACACCGGCGATGTAGAGGGCATCGATCCGGACCATTCGAACCAACTGCTCGTGGTAGATGTCGAACCGTGTCCTCTCCAGGTTGCGGATGAGGCCGCCGTACAAGCTGCCCCGCTCGTCGATAACGGTATCGAGGTATCTGCTCTGCCCCTCATCCAGTTCGCTTTCCACCAGTTCCTCGGAGGCCCGGCCGATGAAGCCGATCAGGGGGAGTCCGACAAAGCCGCGAAGCCGGGCAAAGTTGATGTCGACCGTGCCCGCTGTCGGCGTGCGCAGTCGGATGAGGTCGGCGGGGTACTTCTCCGGGTCGTCTCCCAGGTGGCTTTCGATGATCTGCCCGCGCAGGGTCCCGCCCCGGACGAACCGGAGCTCCTGTGTGCCCGCCTGGGTGAGCAGCGGGGTCCGGCCGAGGAACTGGATGGCGATGATCTCTTCCAGCTTGATACGGCGTTCCTCGCCGGTGGGGAGAAGGATAATCAGGTGCTGGCCGTCGTCCGACACCCCGCGCACCAGGCCGTACTCGCGGGTATCGTCGTGCAGCCATATCTCCTCGGCGAACACGGCGGCCGTCGGGCCGAGCAAGAGAAGCGCCGCCAGAAAGAGTCCGGCGATGGTGACTGGGAAACTGCGATTCCGTCTCATTATTCGGGGACCTCCTCTGGAATGGCGGGCTCTTCCGTTCCTTCCTCTACCGACCGCTCCTGCTCGACTTCGGCATCGGGCGTCACAAACGAGCTGTAGTACGCTCGGAGAAGGGGCAGATACCTCTCGTATTGCTCGAACCGTCTCTCGAACGACAGGCCGTCCTCTTCGCCGAGCTGCTTGATCATGATCTCACGAAGGTGCTCGGCCAGCAGCGGATCGGCATGGGCACCGAGGTGAGCGCGAATGGTGTCCGGGGCAGTCATCTGCTCCCAATCCTCTTCGCTCAAGGGGGGCGGGCCCTCCTCTTCCTCTCGGATTCTTCTGGGAATCCGGACGACCGTCGGGAACAGGCCTCGGAAGCTGCGGATGGTCTGGCTGAATGTCCGGGACTGGTCCTCGAGTCGCCGGACCAGTGCACGGTTCGCATCGCGGTCGCCTTCGCGGTCCAGGGCGCCGATCCCGAGGTCCTCCGGGTTGCCGTCGTCCGGCCTGAGGGCGATGATTTCCCCGACGCTGGTTTCTTCGATGCGCCTGGGGGCTTCGTCGTCGACCATGACAGTCCCGCCGCGGCGGGTCAGGCGCTGCATCTTGACCTCTTCGGATTGGACCTGCTCGAACCGCTCGGCGACCCGTACGATTCGCTGGGTGACATCCCTTTGAAGGCCGGACGCCCGGTCGCGGTTCTCGGTCTCGAACTGCTGCTGGAGGTCGTCGGCCGGAGCCGTCTCCGCCAGCCGTTTCACGGTCCTGGCGTTATGGTCCTGATAGATGAACGCGGTGAGGATATCGTTCATCATGGCCTCTGCCAGGTCGAGGTTCTCGCCCCGGAGCACATACGGCTGGCCCCGGTCGTCGTGTCCGGCTCGCTTGACCAGGCCGCGGTCGTCTTCGTCCGCGTCGCCCTCGGTCTCCGCACTCCGCCGGTTCTCGGCAACGGCATCGAGGACCGCCTGGCGGGAGGGCATGTAATCGCCGACCGTCGTCTGGAGCAGCCGGATGGTCCCGTCCTGCAAATGCTGAGTGCATACCGAGTAGTTCGGGGCTTCCTGGGCGATGAGTTGACGCGACTGGCCGAGCTCTTCCTTCGACAGTTCGAGGAACACGACGACCATCTCGGCGTCCTCGTCCTCTGCCCGTTCCAGTGCCACGTCGATGGTGTCGAGGGTCATATCCTGACGCTCGAGGAGTGCGCCCTGGCTGAGCCGGCGGAACCTCGGGAGGTCCTCGTCGGTGAGCGGTTCGGCGTCGCTATCGCGCCGGCCGGTCCCGCCGAGGAATCGGGTACGGGCCAGCACGTCTTCCTGTCTCTCGATGGCGAAGCGGATCGCTTCGGTCAGTGCCTCTTCGCCTTCGCCCAGACTTTCGAAGAATTCGCGGGGATCAATACGGTCCACGACGAGCGGCGTCCGATCCGTGATGATTTCTGGCTCGTCCTCGTCCT
>PWKM01000222.1 GCA_003559755.1 Planctomycetota bacterium | reverse complement strand
GTTCGGCCGGGATGCTCTGCCCGTGCGTAGGTTCAGATCGCTTCTAATATACCAATATTATAACTTGGCCGGGTAGCTGTTCAATTGCCGCAATCCGCCTGCGTTCCATCGAAATGAAATGCCGGAGCCCGAATCATCGGGCCTGGCGGATGATTCCCGGTGGGGTGAGCAGCGGCCGGGGAGTGAATGGGAGACGAACGGATGCGGAGAGGGGAGCTCCCTTTCCGCATCCGGGGGTCTTTTGTTATGCGGCTGCGGCCGGGGAGGGGGCCTTCCTGGGGTGTTTGATCAGGGCGGCGACGGCGGCCGAAGCGAGGACCAGCACGCCGCAGATGGTGAACGCCAACGGGAAGTTGCCGACGTCTCCCAGTGCCCCGCCGAGCATCGGTCCGAAGATACCGCCGATCCCGTAAGCCAGGAACACCCATGGGTAGTTCGAGGCCAGGTACTTGCTGCCGAACGTGTCGGCGGTAATGGCGGGGAACAGTGCGAAGCTGCCGCCGTAGTCGAAGCCGATGAGAGTCGCGGCCAGGTAGAGCAGGGCGGGGGTCCCGGCCATCCACTGGAATGCGATGACCAGTACGCCCTGTGTGCCGAGCATGATGACGATGGACGGCTTTCGCCCGAGCTTGTCGCTCATCGCTCCCCATGCGATCCGCCCGATCCCGTTGGCCAGCGAGAAGCAGACGGCCATGGCGATGCCCGAAGCGGCGCTCGCCTCGTGCCATTGCAGGCCGCGGGCCATCATCGCCTGCATCGGGAACAGGTACATCAGGCCGATGCTCATCAGCCCGGCCCCTGCCGCGGTGACGAAGCAGAAGAAGATCATGTAGAACTGGGGGGTTCTGAGCATCTGGCGGCTGGTGAAGTCAACCATTCCCATCGCTGGTTTGCCCGCTTTGCCGCTTGCTTCCGGCGGGACGTAGCCCTTGGGCAGCCAGCCGGAGGGGGGATTCTTCATCCAGATAGAACCGATGATGCACATGAGGAAGAACACGACTCCGTAGCCGGCGAATGTGCTGCCCAGTCCGAATCTTGCGATCAGATGACCCCACGAGTCGGCGAGCTGAACCCAGAGCAGGGCGCCGAACCCGAAGCCGGCAACTGCGACACCGGCGATCATCCCTTTCTTGTCCGGGAACCATTTCACGCCGACGGCGATGGGCACCACGTAGCCCAGCCCGATCCCGGCACCGCCGATCAGTCCGATAAACACGAACAGGACCGGGAACGAGCCGCCGTCAATAAGCCCGGCGAGCAGATACCCGCCGCCCAGCAGGACTCCTCCGGCGATGGTCAAGGCCCGCGCCCCGACCTTGGGCATCATCCGGCCGGCGAGGACCATCACCACGGCGAACGCGGCGAGGCCGGCGGAGAAGATGGCCTGTGTTCGGGCGTCCGACATGGCGTATTTGAGTTGTTCCAGCCGCTCGGCAGGGACGTACTGGCGGGCAATTTCGTTGATCTGTTCCGCCACACCGTCCCGTTCCGACCGCAGCGCCAGCTCTTGCTCCGGCTCAACGGCCGCGACGATTTCGGCCGACAGGCGTCGGTATTCGCGGTTATGCTCGGCCAGTGCCTCGTACATCTCGTCGTAGGTGGCCTGGTCGATGCCCAGTTGTCCGGCGCGGTAGACCGCGATGACCTGGCGGGGACTGTTGGCGGTCAGAGCGGGCGTGAACACGCTCCATGCGTAGATGGCCCCCAGACAGAGTTGAATGAGTACCGCACCGATTACAACAAACGAGCGGTTCATCGGCTTCTGTTCCAGGGACGAGGCGATTTCTGCGTTGTTCCCTTCACCCATCGCGGGGGGGCCTCCTTGATTGGCTAAAAATGGAGATGTGTCTGTTTGCGGGCAACAGGTCCAAGGGGTTCATAATCCATGTGAAGGGGCCGCCCCCCGGTGAGAGCAGGGGGCGGCTTGTCCCTTCGGACCTCCTGTGTTACTGGCGCCCTTCGATGAGAGCGTCGACGATCGAGGGATCGGCGAGGGTACTGGTATCGCCCAGCGTGCTCTTATCGGTGACGCCTTCGGCGATCTTGCGGAGAATGCGCCGCATGATCTTCCCGGACCGCGTCTTGGGGAGCGCCGGTGCGAACTGGAGCTTGTCCGGAGTCGCGATCGGCCCGATCTCCTTTCGGACGTGCTTGACCAGCTCGCCCTTCAGCTCATCGCTCGGTTCGACGCCGTCCTTCAGCGTGACATAAGCGTACAGGCCCTGTCCCTTCACCTCGTGAGGCATGGGTGCCACGGCGGCCTCGGCGACCTTGGCGTGGCTGACCAGGGCGCTCTCGACTTCGGCGGTCCCGATCCGGTGGCCGGACACGTTGACCACGTCGTCGATTCGGCCGAGCAGCCAGTAATCGCCGTCCCGTTCGATCCGGCAGCCGTCGCCGGTGAAGTACAGGTCGTTGTACATGGTGAAGTAGACATCGACGAACCGGTCGTGGTCGCCCCACATGGTGCGCATCATGCCGGGCCATGGTTTTTTGATGCAGAGTTTGCCGCCTTCGCCGAGGTCGGCCTCGCTGCCGTCCTCACGCAGGACGACGGGCTCGACGCCGAAGAACGGGCGGTTGGCGCTGCCCGGCTTGAGGGTCATCGCCCCGGGCAGGGGGGTGATCATGAAGCCGCCGGTCTCTGTCTGCCACCAGGTATCGACGATCGGGCACTTGTTCCGTCCGACTTGTTCGTAGTACCAGATCCAGGCCTGGGGGTTGATCGGCTCGCCGACGCTTCCCAGGATTTTCAAGCTGGAGAGGTCGTATTTTGCCGGCCACTCGTCGCCCTGCCGGATCAGCGCCCGGATGGCGGTGGGGGCGGTGTAGAACTGGGTGACCTTGAACTTGTCGATCACCTGCCAGTAACGGCCCGGATCGGGGTACAGCGGGGTGCTCTCGAACATCACGCTGGTGGCCCCGTTGGTCAACGGGCCATAGACGATGTAGCTGTGCCCGGTGACCCAGCCAATGTCGGCCGCGCAGAAGTAAATGTCGTCTTCCTTGAGGTCGAACGTCAGCTTGTGGGTGATGGCGGCCCAGACCAGGTAGCCGCCGGTGGTATGAACGACGCCCTTGGGCCGGCCGGTCGAGCCCGAGGTGTAGAGGATGAACAGCGGGTCCTCGGCGTTCATCACCTCGTAGTCGCACTCGGGCGAGGCGTCGGCCATCAGGTCTTCGTACCAAAGGTCCCGGCCCTCTTCCATATGACAATCGACGTCGTCCCGGTTGACCACGACGACGTGCTCGATGGTCGGACACTCGGCGAGAGCGTCGTCCGAGATGTTCTTGAGCGGGATGTTTTTCCCGGCACGCTTCGAGACGTTCGCGGTGATCAATACCTTCGCCTCGGCGTCCTGGATGCGGTCCCGCAGCGCGTCGGCGCTGAAGCCGCCGAACACGATGGAGTGGATAGCGCCGATCCGGGCGCAGGCGAGCATGACCACGGGCAGTTGGGGGATCATCCCCTGGTAAATGCAGACGCGGTCGCCCTTCTCGACTCCGAGTTCCTTGAGGACGTTGGCGAACTTGCACACCTCGGCGTGCAGTTCCTTGTAGGTGATCTTCTCGTCATCGTCGGGCTCGTCGCCTTGCCAGATGAGGGCAACCTTGTCACCCCGCTCGGCAAGCTGCCTGTCGAGGCAGTTATAGGCGATGTTGAGCTCGCCGTCCTCGAACCAGGTGTGCTCGATGGTTCGGCTCTCGGTGTCCCAGGTGTACTCGCGGGCCTTTGTCGGCTCCTTATCCCAGGAGACCAGTTCTTTGGCCTGCTCCAGCCAGAATCCGTCGGGGTCGTTTACCGACCGGTCGTACATCTCCTGGTACTGCTCCATCGACTTGATGTGTGCCTCCGCCTGCAGCTCGGCCGGCGGGGGGAACGTCCGCGTTTCGTCCATCAACGAGTCGATCCCGGTTTTTCCTTCTTCAGCCAAGGTCTAACTCTCCTTTCCGATTGTCCTGATATTTGCCGACACAAAACAGAGCAAACAACTCTACGCCTGTCGCAAGCCGGTCACATTGACGGGACTCATCAGACGGCGTTGAGGTTTCCGGACACCTATTCTGGTAAAACTGGCTGGCTTGTCAACCCCGGCCGCTGAATTGTGCGGGATTGAGCCGGCCTGTTCTCTTCGCACCGGGGCATTGGATGCGGAGCGCACCATATAGTCATCCGCTCGCTGTGCAAACTGAATGAGGCAGGTGCCGCGTCGCACACCGGCTCGGGCTTCTGAGTTCTGTTACGTCCTGCCGTGACCCGCCGGTCAGTCGTTTGCGCGTCCGGCCTCGCGGGCACCCTCCTCGGTCAGCCAGAAGCTGACGAACATGCCGCTTCGCAGGACCGACCCGAAGTCTTTCCACCGTTGGGGGCTCGAACGTCGCAAGCTGGCGGCTGCGAAGTCGCGATACTTCTCCTCGCCGGTCTCTGCATAGAGGAAGGCGAACGCGTGGGCGCGGTTGCAGTCGGTGTGCTCGGCGTTCTCCATCAGTTCGTCGCAATAGGTACGGATGCGATCGAGCGCCCGTTCATCGCCGGTCGTCTCGTAGTACCGCCGCACCCCCTCGAGCCAGAAGCCGAGCTGGAAGGTGAACCGGGGCCTGTGTGGGAGGTTCGCCTCGAACGCCTGGCGGAACCGGTTCATCCACTCGTCGGCATACCCGTGGAACTCGCAGAGTTGGGCGATGGTCATCATCAGGTTGCCGGGCCCCCGCGGCTGGCTCCGGTCGCGGTCGGCGCTCCGGTATCGCATGATGAATCCGCCGACTTCCTCGATGGCGTCGAGCATTCGGTGGTCGGCCAGGAGATACCAGTTCTCGAAGAACGACTCGGCTTTATGATGGTTGAACGTATTAGAGACGTATACAGGGTTCTGGTCCGGATTGTTGGACCGGTGGATGCGGACGTGTTCCGGCGGCGGGCAATAGCGGTTGGCGCCGACCCACCGGGGATTGGGGGCGTAGTGGACGAGGTGTACGTCGGCGACGTGTCGGGCGTGCGTCTTGAACATCCGGAAGTAGCCCGGATGGCCGGTGCGCGCCCACTGCATCCCCATCATGTGGGGGAACCCGTAATAGTTGCCGTTCCACATCAGGTTGACCGGGCGGGTGTCGCCCGGGCGGAGGCTCCAGTGGTACCCGTCGCCCCACGCCAGCAGCCCATAGCTGTCGTGTGTGGTGCGGTTGCGGGTCCGGCTGTTGGTGTCGCTTATGCAATTCCGGTAGGACGCCTGGAAGTCCGAATCGTACTTGTTCATCGCCGCCAGGTACCTCTCCTCGTAGAGCTCGTCATTGGCTTCCGCCAGGTCGCCAAAGGCCCGTGTGTCGCGGCAGTACCACCGGGTGGGAGCGAACGCTCGGAGCGGCTGTTCGAGGGCGGCGAAGTGGCCGTCGGCCTGTCGTGACCCGCCCGGCCCGAGCATCACCAGCATCAGGTCGTGTGTGCGGGCAACACCGGTGTAGAACAGGACCGGGTCCTCGTGCCGTCGAGGTACCAGCCCGAACGTGAGAGTTCCGTTATGGTTGGCTTCGATCGATTTCGGGTGCATCTGCCAGAACCAGCGGATGCCGGCGACCACGCCGCGGCCTCCCTCGCCGCCCCAACTGAGCCGGCCTTTCAGGCCTTCCATCCGGCTGACGTCGTTCCCCGGCTCGATGTTTTCCTGTTCGCCGGGCGAATAGGAGATCGCCCGCCCGGTCGGCGAGGTGCGGAAGGTATAGGCAAAGGCCTCCGGCTGCCGGTCGCTCAGGGACGTCGCCACCTTGTCGTCGTCGATACGAACCTGCCCGCCTCTCTGGCTGGTCGGCAGTTCGATGTGCATCGCCTGCACCGGGATCGAATCCGACTGCTCGCCCTGACGGTTCAAGGCGGTATGTACGACTCGTACCACGGGCGAATTGGCGTAGGCGTATATCCGCACGATGTAATCAACCATCTTGGCTCCGTCGGCGTTCCGATGCGCGCCTTCCGCTCGGATGACCACGTGCATCGGCCCCTGCTCTTCGATCTCGACCTTCGCCTCGTTGTCCTGGTGGGCCCAGTAATCGTTGTCGCCGGATGCGACCAGCAGTCCGCGCTGGTGTGGGGCGATGAGCTGGTTGGCGTCGTCGAAGCGGCCCCGGCCCTCGGGGTCGAGCCACGCCTGGTCGATAAGGTTGAACCCGGTTTTACGAACGACGAAGCGGACCGGCCCGGTCGTCACGGTAATGGTCTGGGCGCCGTCCTCGACGGTCAGACCTTCCGGCTGGGCCCTGCGGCCGCGAATCAGTGAGACTTCGGCGGTGCCTTCGGCCGGGCAATCAGCGGAGAAATAGAGGTGAACCCACTTGACGCTCCCGTCGGGCCAGTGGATGACAGGCCGAATGTCAGCCGGGATCGGTTGGCCGTTGGCGTCGGCGAGGGCCAATTCGTCGGCATTTTCGATCAGCCCCTTGGGGAGGGGAACGCCTGTGGTCACCACCTCGCCGGTCCGCTCTGCCCCGATCCGCTCGGTCAGTGTCAGTCGCACGATCTCTTGGGCGTTGGCCGTTCCAACACAGCCCCACACGCCAACCAGTGCGAGTAACAAACAAACCGCCATCACCCTCATTCTATTAATCATTGCGAACTCCTCTTGGCCGGGGCTTCCAGTTGATAGCAGTCCGGACCGTTTCCGATCTGCCTGCCATCATTATCTCGGCTTCCGTTGCCGTTTCAAGTCTTCTCTCAAACAAATAATCGAGCGTTTGCGCCGGATCGCAGTTTCTGCTACGCTCTGCGCCGATTTGATTGGATGTCAGCGGCAGGACGAGGACGATGGACCAACCGCAGGCGGTGCTGATTCTGGGGCCCAGTGGGTCCGGGAAATCCCCTTTCGGCGATTATCTCGAGATAACCGGCCTGTGGGGCCGGGATTGCCTGCACTTCGACTTCGGTCGTTGGCTCCGAAAGGCGGTTCGCCGTCGCCCGCTCGATGTTCTGGCACCCGAAGAAGTCGAATTTCTCGAGGGGGTGCTCCACGAGGGGAAGCTCCTCGAGGACCGGCACTTCCATATCGCCCGAAAAATCTTGCTGCATTTCATCCGGGGCCATCGCCCGGAGCTTGCCGCCGGCCGCCTGCTGATCCTCAACGGTCTGCCCCGGCACATCGGCCAGGCCCGGGATGTGGACGGGCTGGTCGATGTCCGCGCCGTCATCGAGCTCGATTGCCCGCCCGAGGTCAGCCGCGAGCGGATCGCGACAAATGCCGGGGGCGACCGGGAGCACCGGGATGACGACCAACTCGATGCCGTCCGCCGGCGTCACCGTGATTTCGAACTCCGCACTCGGCCGGTCATCGATCACTATCGGTCGCAAGGTGCCGAGGTTTTGACCGTACCGGTCGGTGTGTGTACCGGCCCGGCCGAGCTTGCGACCGCCACAGAACGCGTCCGTGACCGGTTATAGCGTACTGGGGCTGGCGGCCCCGCGTGCCGGTTTGGCACTGTCATTTTGGCAAACCCGGCCGTTTTCCGGCCCGCGGCGGCGCCGGCAGGCCGGCATGCTGCTGTCGTAACCCTATGGGCGCAATGGACTGACGGTTCTGATGTTCAAAAAACATGTTCGCGGTGGGCTGTCTGGCACGTACTTTGCAAAGGTGTTTTTTGCGGTAACGTTACGAATTGGACAAAGCGTCGTTGACACCGTAGGCCCGGAAAAAATTTGAGGAGAGAACACAATGGCGAAGATCGTCGGCATAGACCTTGGAACGACCAACTCGGTGGTCGCTGTGATGGAGGAGGGCGGCCAGCCGAAAGTCATCAACAACCTCGACGGTGCTCGGCTCACTCCGTCGGTGGTCGGGTTTACCGAGTCAGGCGAGCGGCTGGTCGGCAATAAAGCGAAACGGCAGGCCGTCACCAACCCAAAGAACACCGTCTACTCCATCAAGCGGTTTATGGGGCGTCGTCACAACGAGGTGAGCGAGGAAGAGAAGATCGTGCCTTACGAGATCGTCGGCGGCCCCGACGAGCTGGTGAAGGTCCACGTCCGTGGAAAGGATTACACCCCGCCCGAAATCGCGGCGATGATCCTCCGCAACCTGAAGGAAGCGGCCTCCGATTACCTGGGCGAGGAAGTCACCAAGGCGGTGATCACCGTGCCCGCCTACTTCAACGACAGCCAGCGGCAGGCCACCAAGGAAGCCGGCCAGATCGCCGGGCTCGAGGTGGAACGGATTATCAACGAGCCGACCGCGGCATCGCTGGCCTACGGGCTGGACAAGAAGGACAACGAGCAGATCGCGGTGTTCGACTTCGGCGGCGGTACGTTCGACATCTCTATTCTGGAGGTCGGCGAAGGCGTGTTCGAGGTCCGATCGACCAACGGGAACACCCACCTCGGCGGAGACGACATCGACGAGGAGCTGATCAAGTACGTCGCCGGCGAGTTTCGGCAGGAGCAGGGGATCGACCTGCGCAAGGACTCGATGGCCCTGCAGCGGCTCCGCGAAGCGTGTGAGAAGGCGAAATGCGAGCTGTCGACCTCGCCTCAGACCGACATCAATCTGCCGTTCATCACCGCCGATCAGTCCGGCCCAAAACACCTGCAGATGACCCTCTCGAGGGCCAAGCTCGAAGAGCTCGCCCGGCCCGTCCTCGAGAAGCTGCGCGGGCCGTGTGAGCAGGCGATGAAAGACGCCGGGATCGCGGTCGGAGAGATCGACGAAGTCATCCTCGTCGGCGGGTCCACACGAATGCCCGCCGTCCAGGAACTGGTCAAGGACCTGTTTGGAAAGGACCCCCACAAGGGTGTCAACCCCGACGAGGTGGTCGCCGTGGGCGCGGCCATCCAGGGCGGCGTGCTGAGCGGCGAGGTGCGGGACGTGCTCCTGCTCGACGTCACCCCCCTCTCGCTCGGCATCGAGACGCTGGGCGGGGTGATGACCAAGCTCATCGACAAGAACACCACCATCCCGACCAGCAAGAAGGAGACGTTCACCACGGCCGCCGACAACCAGCCGGCCGTCGATATTCACGTTCTCCAGGGCGAGCGCGAGATGGCCACCGACAACCGGACGCTCGGCCGGTTCCAACTCACCGGCATCCCGCCCGCGCCGCGCGGTGTGCCCCAGGTCGAGGTTACGTTCGACATCGACGCCAACGGCATCCTCAATGTCTCGGCCCGGGACAAGGGGACAGGCAAGGAGCAGTCGATCAAAATCACCTCGTCTTCCGGGCTCTCCGAGGAGGAAGTCCAGAAGATGAGCCGCGACGCGGAAGAGCACGCCCAGGAAGACCGGCAGAAGCGCGAGTTGGTCGAGGCCAAGAACCAAGGTGAACAGCTCGTCTATAATACCGAAAAGATGTTGAAAGAACACGGCGACAGTTTGAGCGACAGCGACAAGGAGAACATCAACTCCGAACTAGACGGGCTGCGGGAAGCCGTCAAAGGCGACGACAAGGAAGCCATCAATTCCGCGATGGAACGTCTCGCACAGGCCTCGCATAAACTCGCTGAAGCCCTGTACCAGGCAAAGACCGAAGAGGCCGAGGCCGCCGGCCAGGCGGCCGGCTCCCAGGGACCGGGGAGTGGCGAGGAAGCCACGGACGATGACGCCGACGATGAAGATGTCATCGACGCGGACTACGAGGTCAAAGACGAATAGCACGGGGACAAGCCCGGCTGTCGTCGGCACCCCGTGCGTCCGGTTCGCTCATCCGCCTGACGCGAAGGAGCGCAAATGGAGAACCGATGTGTGCTCATCACCGGCTGCGCCGGCCGCGTCGGTGCTGCACTGGCGGAGAAGCTGGCCAAAAACAACGAGGTGCATGGGGTCGACGTCGCCGACGGCATCGCCCGCGAGAATCTCGAACAGGCCGGGATCGTCTATCACAAGTTGCGCCTGGGCCGCGATGCACTCGATGAATTGCCCGACCACTTCGACTATGTCTATCACCAGGCGGTCACCTGGACGGTCCGCAACCACAAGGAAGAGCGCGAGGCCTATCTCGTCTCGGTTAAGGGCGTGGTCGAACTGCTCAAGAAGTACCGCGACGCCGATCGGTTCCTGCTCGCCTCGACCGGCGGCGTCTGCGCCCCATCGACCACCCCGGTCACCGAGGAAGAGGTCCGCAGGCCCGACGCCACACCCTACCATTCCTACAAGTTCGGGATGGAGATCGTCGCCGAGGCCATCGCCGAGACCGAGGGGCAGGACGTGGTCGTCCTCCGGTACTACTGGCCTTGGAGTCGGCACAACGGGTTCCCCCACAGTTGGGTCATCGTGCCCCAGCTTCGCGGAGAACCGGTCTCGGTCTGCTTCGAGACGCCCAACCTCTTTACACCGCTGTTCATGCCCGACTGCGTGCGCTACTCGATCGAGCTGGCCGAGTTGCCCAGCGTGCCGCGGATCGTCAACGTCGGGGGCACCGAGGTGGTCTCCATCGAGGACATGGCCCGCATCAGCGCCGACATCCTGGGCATCGTCCCCGAGTTTACCGACACCCGCGGGCAGATGCCCGTCTTCCTCGGCGACGCCACTCGCCTGGTCAAGCTGCTCGGCCCCCCCGAGTACGACGTCCGGCGGTCGATCGAAAGCTCCATTGAATGGCACCGCGAGCACCCGAAAGAACACCTCGAACGCACCGTCTTCGATGCACCGGGGAACTGGTAGCCGCCGAAAACTCATACCACATAATAAGCCCTATAGGACTCGTCTGTCCTGTAAGACAAATTATAGATAAGGAGTCATGCTATGCGATTCGATAAATTCACCTTGAAGGCACAGGAAGCCCTTCGCGAGGCCCAGTCGCTGGCAGAAAAGTCCAACCACCAGGAGGTCGACTCGCTGCACCTGCTCATCGCCCTGCTCGCCCAGGAGGAGGGGGCGATCATCCCGACGCTCCAGAAACTGGGCGCAGATGTCGCAGGCGTGAAGGCCGCAGCCATCAGCGAACTGGACAAGCTGCCCGAGGTCTCAGGCGGCGGCGCCCAACAGGCGTACATGTCGCCCGCCCTGAAGCGAGCGTTCGACAGGGCGTGGGACGAGGCCGGGCAGCTCAAGGACGAATACGTCAGCACCGAACACTTGCTGATGGCGATGGCCGAGGACACCGAGTCGCCTGCCGGGCAGGTGCTCCGGAACGCCGGGGTCACCCGCGATCGCATCCTCGAAGCATTGAAGGCCGTCCGAGGCGGACAGCGAGTCACCGACCCGGACCCGGAGAGCAAGTACCAGGCGCTGGAACGGTTCGGCCGCGACCTGACCGACGCCGCACGGCAGGGCAAGCTCGACCCAGTCATCGGTCGCGACGAGGAGATCCGACGAGTCATCCAGGTCCTCTCCCGCCGCACGAAGAACAACCCGGTGCTCATCGGCGATCCCGGCGTGGGCAAGACCGCCATCGCCGAGGGGCTCGCCGGGCGGATCGTCAACGGCGACGTGCCCGAGGGGCTGAAGGACAAACGGATCGTCGCCCTCGATATCGGCGCCCTGGTCGCAGGCAGCAAGTATCGGGGCGAGTTCGAGGACCGGCTCAAGGCCGTGCTCAAGAACGTCACCGAGAGCGAGGGGCAAATCATCCTGTTCATCGACGAGCTCCACACCGTCGTCGGCGCCGGCGCCGCCGAGGGCTCGATCGACGCCTCCAACATGCTCAAGCCGGCGCTGGCACGCGGCGAGCTGCACTGCATAGGGGCGACCACCCTCGACGAGTATCGCGAGCACATCGAGAAAGACGCCGCCCTCGAACGCCGGTTCCAGCCGGTGTTCATCAGCGAGCCGAGCGTCGAGGACACCATCGCCATCCTGCGCGGGCTCAAGGAGCGCTACGACGTGCACCACGGCGTACGCATCCAGGACGGGGCGCTGGTCGCCGCCGCCACACTCTCCGACCGCTACATCACCGGCCGGTTCCTGCCCGACAAGGCCATCGACCTGATCGACGAGGCGGCGTCCCGGCTGCGGATGGAGATCGACTCGATGCCCGTCGAACTCGACCAGGTCACCCGCGACGTGATGCAGCTCGAAATCGAGCGCGAGGCACTCCGCAAGGAGACCGACAAGGCATCGAAAGAGCGGCTCGCCAACCTGGAAAAGGAACTCGCCGAATTGAGGGAGAAAGAGAGCAACCTTCGCAACCGATGGGAGAACGAGAAGGGGGCCATCCAGCGGGTCCGCGAAACCAAGGCCGCCATCGACGAGGCCCACGTCGAGGAGGAAGCCCTGCAGCGGCGCGGCGAATTGGAGAAGGTCGCACAAATCCGATACGGGCGCATCCCCGAGCTGGAAAAGGAACTGGCCCTGGCCCAGGACCAACTCGCCGAGCTGCAGGAGCAGGGCGGGCTGCTGAAGGAGGAGGTCGGGGCCGAAGACGTCGCCGAGGTCGTCGCCCGGTGGACGGGCATCCCCGTCTCCCGCCTTCTCGAGGGAGAAAAGAAGAAGCTGCTCGAGATGGAAGACCGGATCCGGCAGCGGATCGTCGGGCAGGATGAGGCGGTCTCCGCCGTCAGCAACGCCGTCCGCCGCGCCCGGGCCGGACTCCAGAACGCGGCACGGCCCATCGGCTCGTTCCTGTTCCTCGGACCGACCGGTGTGGGCAAGACCGAGCTGTGCAAGGCGCTCGCACAGTTCCTGTTCGACGACGAGGGTGCCATGGTCCGCATCGACATGTCCGAGTTCATGGAAAAACACTCCGTCGCCCGGCTCATCGGCGCGCCGCCCGGGTATATCGGCTACGAGGAGGGCGGGCGGCTCACCGAGGCGGTTCGCCGCCGACCCTACTCGGTCATCCTGCTCGACGAGATCGAGAAGGCCCACCGCGACGTGTTCAACATCCTGCTCCAGGTGCTCGACGACGGGCGGCTGACCGACGGGCACGGCCGGACCGTCGATTTCCGAAACACCGTCGTCATCATGACCAGCAACATCGGCAGCCAGTTCATCGCCGAATCGCTGGCGACCAAGGGCCAGCCGCCCGACGACGCCGTCGTGCGCGAGCGAGTCGAGCAGGCGCTCCGACAGGAGTTTCGGCCTGAGTTCCTCAACCGCGTCGACGAGACCATCATCTTCCACTCGCTGGGCCGAGAGGAGATCCGACAGATCGTCGACCTGCGGATGCGCGAGCTCGAAGAGATGGTCCGCCAGCAGCGGCTTCGGCTCGAGGTGACCGACACCGCGCGCGACCTCATCGCGGAGGAGGGCTACGACCCGGTGTACGGGGCGCGCCCGCTCCAGCGGGTCATCCAGCAGCGAATCCAGAACCCGCTGTCGATGCGCATCCTCGAAGGCGATTACCCCGAGGGCAGCACCGTCACCGTCGATGCCCGCGACGGCGAGTTTGCGTTTACGTAAGCCAACGGGCGGCATCCGGCCGCTGTCGGACAGGAAGGAACCGCTGCGGTGTGATAGCCGCCGTCATCATAGGGCTTGCGCTCGGATCATGGGAAACGTATAAAATGTGGTAAGGCAGACGCATGAACACCAGGCAGCGTTTATGGCAGAGAGAAAGCGACAATCGGAGACGGGGCCGGCGTGGAAAGCGGCGGAGGAGCACGGCGTCGACATGTCCCTGCTGGAGGCGAATCTTCGGAAGACCCCTGCCGAACGCATCCGAGCACACTGCCGCGCCCTGGCGGATGCCACCGCACTGCGACGAGCCATGAAGGAGTCGGATGAGCGATCGGCGCGATGATCTGGAAGGTCTCCTTGCCCGGTTAATCCACGCCGGGGTGGATTTTGTCGTTATCGGCGGGTTCGCTGCCATGGCCCACGGCTCCACGTTGCTCACCCGGGACCTTGACGTGTGCTGCGATTTCTCGTACGAGAACCTTCAGCGTCTGGCCAGGGCAATGGACGACATAACGCCCGTCCACCGTACTCCTTCGCGGCCGCCTCTTGAGATCACCGGCGAGATGGCGGAAACCTTCAACAACTTGTACTTGGACACGGAGATAGGCCAGATCGACTGCCTGAGCCAAGTAAAGGGAATCGGCGAGTACGAGGATGTGGAACGGAGCAGCCGCGTGATCGAGCATCCCGCCGGGCCCTGCCGTGTGCTGGAGCTTGGCGCTCTTATCGCCTCGAAGCGGGCGATGGACCGTCCTCGCGACCACCAGGCCGTCATCGAGTTGGAGGCAATCCGCGAACGCCGCGGCAAATCGCCCGGCCCGGATGCCCCTGACAACGACGCGAAATGAATTCGAGCACGTGACTCGGTCTGCCTGTCGTTCGGGTTTGCCTGTGGCCGAGGCCCGGCCCCCCGCCCGCCGCCGCAAGGTGGATACCATGTACCTGCGCGTTTCCGGGAAATCCCGGGGATCGATTTGCCAATTCAACGAACATGGGGTACACTATAATCGATGCGCCGTGGGGAGTGGTCCCCTGGCAGTATTTGCCGGAACCCGGTTTGATGTTGTCAGCCGGAACGGGTGGCGCGCATCGGGAAGATTGCGTTTTTTGTGAGGCGTTTCGCGTTGGAGCCGACCGGGAGGTGCCTGCCGCCCGGCCGGCGTCATTTTGGCTTTGTCAGGAAGGGATTGCCATGGAACCGACGGGCGTCGATCTGTTGGGCAAGAACGTTGTGATGGTGGTCGCCAGCCAGAATTTCCGGGACGAGGAGTTCCGGGAACCGGCAAAGATGCTCGCCCACGTCAAGGCCGGGATCGACGTGGCATCGTCCTCGAAGGAGCCCGCCACGGGGATGAAAGGGATGAAGGTCACGCCCGACCTGTTGTTGACGGAGGTCGATCTCGCCGACTACGACGCGGTCATCTTCGTCGGCGGGAGCGGGTCGAGCGAATATTTCGAGGACCCGACCGCCCACCAACTGGCAAAGGATGCCGCCGCCGAGGGCAAGCCGGTGTGCGCCATCTGTATCGCACCGTCCACCCTGGCCAATGCCGGGCTGCTTGAGGGGAAGAAGGCGACCTGTTACTCGTCGCAGGTCTCGCACCTGAAGTCGAAGGGAGCGGAGGTCGTCGAAGAGCCGGTCGTGCGCGACGGCAACATCATCACTGCGGACGGTCCGGAGAGCGCCCGCCTGTTCGGCCGGGCCATCGTCCAGGCGCTGGCGGAGTAGCGGGCAACGGGGCGCAAGGGAGCAAGGGAGCATGGGGGAGCGGGAGCGCAGGGTGCATGGGCATGAGGTGAGTATGGGGACGTGGCTGGGGCATTGTTCCTGTTGGTGCAGTAAGCGGTTTCGAGCAACCAAGGGTGTGCCGCTGGCAGAGAACCATGAAACCGAGGGCTGAACCGTGAGCACCCGGAGACCGATCGTTCGGCATACGGAGCTTCGTGTGTATCAGCTCGCGTTCAAGAGCGCCGGACAGATCTTCGAACTGTCGAAGGCCTGGCCGAAAGAGGAGCGGTATTCGCTCACGAGCCAGATTCGGCGGGCATCGCGGTCGGTCTGTGCCAATATCGCCGAGGGATGGCGGAAACGAAGGTACGTGCCGCATTTCACCAGCAAACTCAGCGACGCGGACGCCGAGAGCGCCGAAACGCAGACGTGGCTCCACTTCGCGCTCGATTGCGGATACCTGGCCGATGAGGAGCACGCCCGGCTCTACAAAGCGTACGACACCATCTGCGCCTCGCTCGTAAAGATGATGAACAATCCGGATTCGTGGTGCGGGCCGGCCTCCGTGCGCGAATCGGAAGAAGGGTACGATCCCGAACAACCGTAGCTCATCGCCGGTCCCGCCCTCTTTACGGCTACGTGAAACTCGCGCTAACTCCGCCGGATGCGGAACCTCCCACGCACCCGCGCGCCCATGCTCCCATGCACCCACGCGCCCACGCTGTTCCTCAACCGCCGTACACGGCGGCGTGGCCGAGTTCTTCCTCGATGCGCAGGAGCTGGTTGTACTTGCAGACGCGGTCGGTCCGGCAGGCGGACCCGGTCTTTATCTGTCCGGCGTTGGTCGCGACGGCCACGTCGCTGATCGTGGCGTCCTCGGTCTCGCCGGACCGGTGGCTCACGACGGCGGTGTAATTCGCTTTGTGTGCCATCTCGATGGCGTCGAGGGTCTCGGACAGCGTCCCGATCTGGTTGAGCTTGATCAGGATCGAGTTCGCGATCCCGTCGTCGATCCCGCGTTTCAGGCGCTCGGTGTTGGTGACGAACAGGTCGTCGCCGACGAGTTGGACAGAGTCGCCCAGCTTCTCGGTCATCGCCTTCCAGCCGTCCCAGTCGTCCTCGGCGTGCCCGTCCTCGATGGAACGGATCGGATAGCGGGCGCACAGCTCTGCGTAGTAGTCGGCCATCTCGGCCGGCGAGAGCTGCCGGTCCTCGGAGGCGAGCACGTACTTGCCCTCGGCGACGATGCCGCGCCCCTTCGAGTCCTTGCCGAAGAACTCGCTCGAAGCAGGGTCGAGGCACAGGGTCACGTCTTCGCCCGGCGTGTATCCCGCCTTCTCGATCGCCTCGATGATGACCTGGATGGCCTCTTCGTTCGAGCCGAGGTCGGGGGCAAACCCGCCCTCGTCGCCGACCGACGTGTTCAGCCCGCGGGCCTTGAGCACCGCCTTGAGCGCGTGAAAGACCTCGGCCCCCATCCGCAGCCCATCGCGGAAGCTGGGCGCCCCGTCGGGCGAGACCATAAACTCCTGGAGGTCCACGTTGTTGTCGGCATGTGCCCCGCCGTTCAGGATGTTCATCATCGGGACGGGCAGGACGTGTGCGTTGGTGCCGCCGATATAGCGGTAGAGCGGGAGGCCGAGTGTGTTTGCCGCCGCCTTGGCTGCGGCGAGCGAGACGCCGAGGATGGCGTTCGCGCCCAGGTTCCCCTTGTTGGGCGTCCCGTCAAGCTCGATGAGCGTCCTGTCCAGCCCGGTCTGGTCGGCGGCGTCCAGCCCGAGAATCTCGGGCGCGATGACCTCGTTGATATTCCGTACCGCGTCGAGCACGCCCTTGCCCAGGTAGCGGTCGCCGTCCCCGTCTCGCAGTTCGACCGCCTCGTGTTCGCCGGTCGATGCGCCCGAGGGGACTGCCGCCCGGCCCAGCGCCCCGCTCTCGGTGAGGATGTCCACCTCGATCGTCGGGTTGCCCCTCGAGTCCAGAATCTCGCGTCCAAGCACAGCCGTAATCGTCGTCATCGTGACCTCCTGGGAAAGAATGTGTGTCCGTTGTCTGAACGAGGCGGCATTATAGCGGCGGCTCGGACGGCGGGCAAGGCGCGGACATCGGGACGGATGATTGATTCGGAACACGCGGTCAGGTGAAGGCGGCGTGGCGGTGGGGCAGACGGTCTTTGCCTGCCCCACCGAAAGAAACAGTCGTTCCGTCTATTCGGCGACGACCTTCAAGCTGTATCGCCGGTTGGCCTGTCGCCGGCTGTAGAAATCGATCCGGGCTTCGGGAAGGCGGTTGAACAGGATCAGGCCCCTGCAGTTCTCGTTGAGGGCGAGGTGCTTGATCACCGCTTCGTCGAGTTTGATGGTGACGGTCCGGTCGCCGTCCGTGACCGTGGGCGAGTGGCTGTTCTCGACGGTCTTGACCTTATCGTTTGCTCGGTCATAGAACAGGTCGCGGAGGTTATCCACTTCCTCGCCGTCCTGTGTCTTCCAGCGTTCGACCTCGAATCGCGCCCAGTTGTAACAGCTCTCGCCTTCTTCCGCCTGCTCGGCCTGTCTCTCGCCTTCCTCCCACTCGCTGGCGGTCTGCAAAGTCGCCACGTGGATGTCCCCCGGGCCCCCCTGAACCTGCCACACGTGGAGTTCGAGTTCGCCAGAGAGCTTCCGGCCGCGTCGGGCCTCGACGAACCTCCGCAGCGCGGTTCGGTCGAAATCGATCACGACGATTTCGCAGTGACCGGCCTGGATGCCCTTCGTCCGGAGCCGGTTGGCGGTGCCGAAGTTCTGGTTCACCTGGCTGTTGTGGCTGCCGAACTTGGCGTCGCGAACGCCCTGCAGGGTAATCTCACCCGGTTCGCCCATCGGCTCGACGGCCGCCGCCTCGACCATCCCATAGCCGACCATGAGACCGAGGGCGAGCACAGCGACAAACAGACACGCCATTACCTCGCGCATAACAGCACCTCCTTTTCCGGCTGCCCGACCCGGACGGGACATCTGCCAACACAGCAGACGGCCTGATCCGGCGGACAAGCCAGCCAATTCCCCCTGTCGGCTGGGATGATAGACCGCCCGAATCGCAATGTCAAGCACAATAGACGCGCTTTGGGCGGGTGATTAACACGGGGGACGAAGGCCGGTCATGGGCCGGCGCGGCGGTGGGGCAGACGGCCTTGTCTGCCCCACCGAAAGAAACAGCCGTTCCGTCTATTCAGCGACGACCTTCAAACTGTATCGCCGGTTGGCCTGCCGCCGGCTATAGAAATCGAGCCGGGCTTCGGGATGGCGGTTGAACAGGATCAGGCCCCTGCAGTTCTCGTTGAGTGCGAGGTCCTTGATCACCTTCTCGTCGAGTTGGATGGTGACGGTCCGGTCGCCGTCCCTGACCGTGGGCGAGTGGCTGTTCTCGATGGTCTTGACCTCATCGGCGTTCAGGTCATAGAACAGGTCGCGGAGGTTCTCCACTTCCGCTCCGTCCTGTGTCTTCCACCGTTCGACCTGATAGCGGGCCCAGGTGTAGCAGCTCTCGCCGCGTTGTGCCTGGTCGAACGAGGTCTGGCCTTCTTCCCACTCGCTGGCCGTCTGGAGAGTGGCCACGTGGATGTCCGCCTGGGGGCGATCGATCTCATACACATGCATTTCGAGCTCGCCGGAGAGCTTCCTGCCGCGTCGCGCCTCGACGAACCTGCGCAGTTCGCTTCGGTCGAAATCGATCAACACGATTTCGCAGTGACCGGCCTGGATGCCCTTTGTCCGGAGCCGGTTGGCGGCCCCGAAGTTCTGGGTCAGTTGGATGCTGTGGCTCCCGAACTTGGCGTCGCGAACGCCCTGCAGGGTGATCTCGCCCGGCTGGCCCATGGGCGCGACGACCTCCTCCACGGGCACTTCCGCCTCCTCCGCCCGCTCGACCATCCCACAGCCAACCACCAGGCCGAGGGCGAGCACGGCGACAAACAGACACGCCATTACCTCGCGCATAACAGAACCTCCTTTCCCGGCTGCCTGACCAGACCGGGCCATCTGCCAACACAACAAATGACGTGAGCCGGCAGGCAAACCAGCCAATTACCCCTGTCGGCTGTGATAATAGGCCGTCCGCAACCCAATGTCAAGCACGAAAGAGCAATCAGACAAGGAAAAGAGCAGGTACACATATCGCCCGGCGACGAGGGCGGCGGACGGGCCCGGCTGTCAGAACAGGTAGAGCTGGGCGAGCGGCCAGGAGATGCCGGAGGGCAAGGGCTTGTCGGCGTTCTCGGGCGTCGCCCGGAACTCGCGGGCACGCCGCCGCAGCTCGGGAAGCGCGAACGGAGACGGGCGGAGGATGTGAATCATCTGCCGCCAGAAGAAGCCGTCCTCATACCGCCTCGGGTTCTGTTCGTGGGCCAGCCGCAGGACGTCGCCATACGTCAATTCGGTCCCGGCCGGGAGCCGGACCTCCATCGTATGGCCGCCTGCGAATGCGAACGTCAGCGTGACCGGTTCTCCCGGTCCGGCTTCGGGCACGAGCAGGAGGTCGAACACGCGGAGCACGCCGTCGGCGTCGATCGTCTCGCCGCCGCGAATGCATCGGAGCCCCGTCTCCTCGGCGAGCGTATATTCCAGCTTCATCGGCTCGGCGTAAGGGTGTTCGGCCAGGAACTGCTCGGTGACATCCCTGCCGCCGCCCCAGCGGGCCTTCGCCACCTCGCCTTCGGCTCGTTGGAGCGGGGTTGGCCCCGCTTTGGACATGAAGAAATGGCGGTACTGAACCGGCCGGCGGAGGAACGGGTCCAGCTTGTCGGCGAAGATTTCCGTCCGCCAGGTCTCGGCGGTCTCGGCGATGAGCGCGGTTGACTCTCGCAGCGCCCGGCGTTCGGCGTCGGTGCGCTCCGGGGGCGGCGGGCCGTCGAGGCACCACTCGGTCAGGTCGCGCCACGCCAGGCCGACGAGGCAGAGCGAGCGCTGCTCTGTTTTGAACGCCGCCTCGATCCCCTTCGCCCGGTCCGCGATTTCGTCGGGCCGGTCCCCCTTCGCGAACTCGATGAAGTAAGCCGCGCCGGGGTCTTCGGGCAAGGCCTCCCGCAGATCGGCCAAGACCCGGTCCGGCCCTGCATCGCGGTGAATGCGTCCCGGAAACTGCGACGCGTACCACCGGATGATGCTCCGTTGGAGCACCTGCATCTTCGCCGCCTCTTCATCGGACATCGGCTCTCGCTGTTCGGCGGCCGGCGGCGGCTCGTCTGCGACCGCGGCGCCCGGCGCCCCGAGCCCGATGCACACCGCCAGCCCCGCCGCGGTCAATGCCGCCGGCACGTGCCACACCGTGCGGAAGCACTGGGTTCCGTGCCGACGCTGCAGCCAGCATCCGCCCTGACAGGCGACGGCGTATCGGCACGACCGGCATTGGCCGTCGGGCTGCCGTGCCCGGAGCTCGCCGAAACCGGTCTCCCAGATGTGGCGGAGCGGCCGCCGCCGTAGGTTGCCCGCACTCGTCGTTCGGTCGAGCGTGGTGCAGGGGACCACCTCGCCGTCGGGAAGGACGACGCACCCGGCTCGTCCGGCGCCGCAGAAGAACGGTTCGTCGCGGACGAGCGGTTCCCAGAACCCGCAGTAGCCGATCTCATCGGCCATCGTGACGGGGAAGAGGTTTCGCTTCGAGGCGGCGAACCGGAGCAGCCGCCGGAGTTGCGGCCGCGACAGGAGCAGGTCGTTCCGGCCCGCCGCCCGGCCCTCGGGGACCGTCAGGTGCAGGCCCCACTGCGTGGCGCCGCTCTCCATCACCAGCCCGAACGTCTGGGGCAGGTGCTCGATGTTCCGGGCCGTCACCGTCGTCCCGGCGGCGACGGCCGGCACGAGCTCGGCGAACCAGGCGATGCTCTCCATCGCGTCGCGGAACGTGCCGCGTCGGCCGCGAAACGCATCGTGTACCGCCTCGGGTCCGTCGATGCTCACGGCGACGAACCCCGGCGGCCACTGCTCGATCGCCGCCCGGGTGCGCCGGTCGGGCCGCATCGCGGTGTTCAAGCTCCAGCGGACGCCGTTCGCCCGGAGCACGCCGATGATCTCGGGCAGGTCGGCCCGGGCGAGCGGCTCGCCGCCGGTCAGCAGGAACTCGTCCACGCCCATCTCGGCGACCTGCTCGATCAGGCCCGCCGCGTCGGACAGCGGCATGTCGTCCGACCCGTCGTCTGCCGCCAGGCAGTGCTCGCAGGAGAGCGGGCACCGGAGCGTCGTCATCCACTGCACCAGCCGGGGGACGCGGCCCCAACCGTGTTCGGCGAAAAAGGCATCGTCGGCCGCCGACTGCCCTGAACGGCCGTGCCGCTGCGTCCGTGAATGTGAGCCCATCTCTGTCCCTCCGCCAGCCGGTGATAATGGTGCGGGTTTCCGCACATGACCAATCGGTTCGATAACGCGCATCAGCCGGACTCGCCGCCACGCGCTCCCGCCGCGCCGGGTCCGTCATCGCCGGCATCCGACGGTGTCTGGCGAGCGGCGCCCTGCACTTGGTCCGGCCCGACGTGCCTTTCTTCTCCAGCCCTGCGCGTCGTTCGAATCCTTCGCCTTAATGATACACCATAATCGGCCCTTTGTGTGTAACAAGTCTGTAACAACCGCAGGCAGCGACCGGCAGCAGTTCGCTTGCAGGAACGGCCGTCAGTTCCTCGCAGAATGTGCGGTGGATGACCGGCTCAGCGCCCGGATACGCGCTGGCCTTTCGCCTCACAGGGGCGCTCCGGCGCGTCGCCAGCGTCGCTTCCACAGGATGACCGCCCGGAATATACCGTCGCCATCCAGAAAAAATCAGTTTTTTTTTCAAAATCGAGGGAACCAAATCGGGATTTCTGCGTCTAATATATCGACCGGTTCTTTTTTATCAGGAGGAAAAACAATGGAAAGGCGTAAAGGATGTGCCGCAATGCGGCTGCTTGGCGTGGCGGCGGTCGTTCTGGCGTTGGCGTCGCCGGCGTTCGGGCGGATCAAGCTGGTCACGCTTCCGGTCCGGGAGCGGGTCGAAATCCAGCTCGACAACGCGAACGCGACCCTGGTCGAGGAGGAGCGGATCGTGACGCTGCTCCGCGGCCGGAACCAGATCGACTTCTCCTGGTCGAACACGAAGATCGACAAGGGGACGATCCAGTTCCGGGTCGTGGACATGCCGCTCCGGGACCGGGAGGAGGGCGACCCTGCCTCGCTGGTCCGGCCGGACGGCCGGGTCGAGACGATCCGGGTGATCCACGTCGCCTATCCGCCGGGCGAGAACGCGCTGGTCTGGGACGTCTACACCGAGAACCCCGTCGCCGCTCGCATCCGCATCAGCTATCTGATCGCGAACCTCGACCGGTCGTTCAGCTATCGCGCCGTCGCCGAGCACGACGAATCGACGCTCACCCTGCGCAAGTTCATCCGGCTCGACAACTTCTCCGGCGAGGAGTTCGGGACGTCCGGCATCTGGGCCGGGTTCGGCAACC
>PWKM01000117.1 GCA_003559755.1 Planctomycetota bacterium | reverse complement strand
CAGCGCCATCGCCTCGATCAACACGTCGAACCCCTTCTTCTCGACAAACCGACCGGCCGCCAGCAGCCGAACGGGCGAGTGGGCCGGTCGATCTGGCTGGAACGGGTACCGCGATGCGTCGATCCCGTGCCGGACGACCCGAATCCGGCCGTGCAGTTCTCGGGGGATGCTCTCTTCGAGCGCGTCGCGGGCGGCTCGGTTGCAGACGGCGACCCGCCCGGCCGCCGCCACCTTCCGGGCGCGGGCCACGCCGTCAACGAACACGTCGCAGGCATGTGCCGACATCGTGAAGGGCAGCCCGGTCATCGCCGCGACCATCAGCCCGATGGCCGCCGGCTTTGCGGCGAAATGGGCATGCACGTGCTCGATGCCCCGTTCCTCGAACTCGCCGGCCAGACGCACCGCCCGATCGATCCCGCCCGGGAACTCGCGCCAGGCGGTCGGGCTGAGGCCAGCCAGCCGCCCGAGCGGGAACCGGCGGACCGCCCGCCACGTCCGGGGCAGCATCGCCAGCCACACGTGCCGGCCCAGCACACAGAACGGGCAGACCGCCCCTTCGCCGCAGGCGATGGGATGGACCGTCACCTCGGCGCCCATCTCCCCCATCGCCGCCACCTCGCGTTCGATGAACTGCTCGCTGGGAGTCGGATATGTGCCCACGATGTATGCTATCTTCATTCGCGTGCCTGCACTGTCACTGTCGCGTCCGGCGGTCACGTGATCCGCTCCGCCAGCTCGCGGAAGCGTTTCCCCCGGGGGATGAACTCCAGGCGCCGGGCCTCGGGCCCGACGATATCGAACCTGATTTCGAGGCGCTCGTCGGGGAGCGCGGCTTCGACCCGATCGGCCCACTCGACCACCGCCGCGCCGTCGTCGGAATCGAAGAACTCGTCGCAGCCCAGGGCGACAAGGTCGAGGGGGCCGTCCAGCCGATAGGCGTCGATGTGGTAGAGCCGGACTCGTCCGACATACTCGTTGACCAGCTTGAACGTTGGGCTCGTCACGCGCGACATCGAACCGGCCCCCAGCGCCAGCCCGCGGACGAACTGCGTCTTGCCCGCGCCGAGCGGGCCGACCAGGGCGAGCACGTCGCCCGGGCGAAGCTCGCCGCCGAGGACGCGGCCCCGTTCCGCCGTCTCGTCCGGCGAATCGCTCCCGATGATGTGCGCCTCCTGCTCGCTCGTCTGTTCGATGTCTCGCATAGGTGATGGTTCTCTGGTCGGTGTTATCTCGCGTTCCATTCGTGTTCGTAGCCGCCCGGTCGAAGCGGGCGTCGGGAGCCGTCGGCCTCCTCGATGAGCACGCCGCTCTCTGTGACCTCGCCGATTTCGGTCAGGAGCAGGTCGAAGGGCCAGCGTTCGCGCAGCCCGCCGGCCTTGTCGGCATCGACGGCGAACAGCAGTTCGAAGTCTTCGCCGTCGTCGAGGGCGTGCTGGAGGCCCGTCCGCCCGTCCCGTCGGCCCATCTCGCCCGCCGCCTCGGAGACGGGGATGTCGGCCGCGCGGACGACGGCGCCCACGCCGCTCTCATCGGCGATGTGGTGGAGGTCTGTGGACAGGCCGTCGCTCAGGTCGATCATCGCCGCCACGCCGACCTCACGGTTGAGGAACAGGCCCTGGCTCACCCTGGGGGCGGCGTCGAGGTGGCGTCCGAGGAGCGACCCGCCGAGCCGCCCGGTCACAAACAGCCGCTGGCCGGGCCGGGCGCCGGACCGGCGGACCGGGTTCAGCCCGCGCGTCTCGCCGACCACGGTCACCGAGATGCAGGTCGGCCCGTCGCCCGTGGTCACGTCGCCGCCGGCCAGCGGGGCGTCGTACTCGGCGGCGGCCGTCAGCATCGCCCGGCCCAACGCCTTCAGCCAGGCGTCCGACGCCGCCCGCCCGACGGCCAGGGTGGCGAAACAGGCGAGCGGATAGCAGCCCATGGCGGCGATATCGCTGACCGATGCGGCAATTACCTTGTGCCCCGTCCGTTCCGGTGCCGCATCGTTCGGGAAATGGGTGCCCTCGACGAAGCAGTCCACGGTCACCAGGACGCGGCTCTCCGCCTGCGGGGCGATAACAGCGGCGTCGTCACCCGGTCCGACCTCGATGCCGGGATGCGGGCCGATCTGCTGGCGCAGCCACCGGATAAGCTCCTTCTCGGGCACGTCAGTCCTCCTCGCCCTCTGGAGCACGGGTGACCGCCATCAGCCGTTCGATGGCATGTTCGGCGAACTGGTGGGCGGTGGGCGAGTGGACGAGCACCAGCTGGCCGGTACACTCGTGGAAGAAGCCGAGCGGCGGGGCCGCGTCATCGGCGGGCGAGCCGGTCCGCCGCCGTCCCGACCTCCGGACGCGGTGGTCCTCACCGGACGTATCGAAGAAGACGATTGGCCGGACCACCCGCATCCCATCCGCCACCGCGTCCTGCACCCGCTGCATCACCAGGAACGGCCCGAACCGTTCGGCCAGGTCGCCCACATAATAGGAGCGGACGATCGAGTTGTCCCAGGGGAGAATCCCGGAATCGAGCAGCGTGTCGGGGTCCTGGCCGCGGCCGATGATCCACACACGGCGGCCCGGCTCGAGGTGGAACCGACCCAGGCCCGCCGCCTCGGCGAAGGCGGACAGGGCACGGTCCAGGCGAACCTCGCCCAGGGCCAGCGATATGGCCCGCCGGTCGGGGGGCACGGCCTGATAATCGAAGCCGATGTTCACGTCGGCGGCACGGCCGAGACGGTCGGCCACCTCGCGCACGTCGGCCCGGTCGAAATTGCACCGCACGGGCGCGGCCATCACCGCCCCGGGCGGCGGAGGAGCGGGTTCCTCCGGGGGGCGATAGGTGTGCGGTTGACGGATCTCCTCGAGAATCCGGGCGAGCTTGTCGTGACCGCGGGCGTTCAGACGGGCGGTAATGCCGGTGAGGTGGTGGTCGGAAAAAATCTGTTCCGAGGGCTGGACGGCCACCTGCCCGAGGACCGCCCGCAGCAGGAACAGGAACCGTTGGGCCTCGTAGGTGTGCTCGTAAGCCCTGCGCATCGGCTCGTCAATACGGCTCAGCGCCCCCAACTGGTACGTCTGGCTGGAGAGTCGGCCCCGGCTCGCCCAGTTCGAGTCGTTGGTGAAGATGACGGTCCGGTCTTCCTCGATGGCGCACCAGGCGCCGAGCAGCCGAGCCATCCACTCGAACAGGTGGCGGGTCTTCATGTCCCTGACCGACAGGTCGATGGTTCGCTCTTCGGCCTCGTCCCACAGGCGGGCGTCGATAATCAGGCCGAACCCGGTGGCCTCGCTGACGGCAGAGATCGCCTCGTCCATGGTGGCGCCGCGCAGTCTCACGGTGACCGGCCGGGCCAGCGGTCCGCTCATCAGGTGCCGCATCTTCGCCGGGCTTTGCCCGACCAGCGCATATTCGTTCCCGTCGGTCGAGAAGGGGTCGAGGGGCGGGGTGAGAACGGTCTCGCGGGCTGCGTTGGGGCATCCGGCGATCAAGAATACGGCCGCCAGGACCGGCCAGGCCGGGAGCCGGACGGGTATCAGGCGATGTCGCGGGCTTGAGGAGATCAAGATGCCAGGCCTCCCCGACCGGGGCGAAGCGGTCCCGTCATCGTCTCAGCCGAAACAGTCGTCCCGCTTCGTTCTCGACGATCACATATCCGGGGCCGATGTCTTGCACGACCAGGCCGTAGATGACGTCGCCCTGGCTGACCTTGACCGGGATGCCGGTCTGGTCCCGCAGGGTGGCCTCGTAGGTGTTCTCGGTATCGACTCGGAACGTGCCCATAAACGAGACGGGCAATTGGAACTCGGGCCGGGCGGCGGAGACCTCGACCGGCCCCTCGTCCTCGTCCCGCTCGTCCTCGGGCGGTTCCACCTGCGTGCCCGGGCTTACTTCCGGCGGCCGGCGCTGCTCCGGTTCTTCGGCCTCATCCCCCGGTTCCGGCCGCGGATCGCGCCGTGGCGGCCGGCGAACAGGTCGATCTCGCCGCTGGGCGAGGGTGAAGCCCTCGGACATGTTCAGCTTGATGCTGCGCGGCCGCGGCGACTCGTGGGTGTAGCGGAAGGCGGCGAACAGCGGATGCCGTTCGCTGGGCGACAAGGCCTCGGGCAGCGAGAGGTCGTCGAGTTCGCCGACCGGCGTCAGGTTCTCGAAGTCGAGCAGGGCGACGTGAGTATCGGGATGGGCGGCCAGAGCGATCAGGCCGCCGTGGTGCGTGGTGCCCGGCAGGATCACATCAGGTATGTCGAGGATGTCGCTGTCATCGGGCCGCGACCAGGAAATTCGGAGCCGGAGCGGAAAATTCTCTCGGGCGGGTGCCCGGAGCCGGATGGTGTACAGATCGCCGTCCTCGGTGCTCTCGTCGGGCTGGTCGGGCTGGATCACCCCGCTGCCAGCGGCTCGGACCAGGCCGACGCCCGGCGGGAGCAGGACCCGGAACTCGTCCACCGGCTGCGGCAGAATCCAGTATCGGATGAGGATGTCGGCGGTCGCCTGTTCGGACTCGACCTCGACCAGGGCGGTGAGATCGGCGGCGACAACCTGCAGGTCGTCGGCGGCCGGGGCGAACGGGTTCCGCGACCCCAGGGGCCGCTCATCCAGGGCCAGTCGCCGGGGCGCGGTCTCCCGGGCCACGTCCTCGTAGTAGGCCGGGCCGGGCAGTTCGGGCCGTTCTGCGACAGCCCTCGGCAGGTGGATGTCCAGGCCGGCCTCGCCCAGAGCGCGTTCCGCCACGTCGGCCGCCGGGTCCAACAGCCCGGCCCGCCATACGAACAGAACCAGCAACGCGGCGAGCACGCCAAACAATACCTTTTCCGGGTTAAAAAACCGCCAGCGTTGTTCAGACATTGGAGCCTCCTTACCAGGTCCTTACCTCGCGAGTCCTCGGCCGGTCGGGGTCCTCTTCGGTCGGGCGCACCGTCGGGCGTGGGGCGACGCCGTCCAGTGCATCGGCCGTAATATGACGCATATCGGGGTCGAAGTCAAACGTGCTTACCTCCATGGTCACCTCGACCCGGTGCGGAGTCACCGCGGTGGGGATGCCGGTGTCGTCCCGGTCCTCGATCCGCCCCGGCCGGCCCCTCACCCGCATGTCGACCACTCGGAAGAAGCCGGTGGTCCCGAAGCAGCGTTCCACCTCGTACTCGCTGCCCGACAGGGCATCGGCCTTTTCGGGGTCGAGGTCGAACCGGTCGTAATCGACCGGTCCGCCGTCGATCCGGGCGTAAGACCGCCTCCGCCAGGATGTGGGATGGTCGGGGTGGTCGGGGTCGTTGCGGTTTGTCGGGGTGTTGGGGGACCGCGGGTCGTTGGTCACGGTGACCCGGGCGAGATATCTGAGGTCGCAGGGGCGGCCTTCCGGCTGCCGGAAGATGATATAGCTCTCGTCCCGTCGAACGCCGTCTTCGCTGCCGGTGTCGAGCCACACCCCCTTGACCGTCTGTTCGAGCTGGTTGATCTCGACGGCCCGGACGCCGACGCGCCGGCCTTTCATCCCGCGGAGCAGTTGGGCGAATTCCTCGAAGCCGGCCCGGAGTTCAACCCGCATCGGATGCTCGCGGAGGAAGTCGCGCCGGCTGCCCGTGTCCAGCACCCGCCGGCTCCGGTGGCTGGCAATCCGTATGTGGTCGATCTGGTGGTCGGCGCAGAGCCGAACGAAGGTGTCTGCCGCGGCCAGTTGTCGAAGCAGCTCGGGCACTCTTGCCGGCTCGGGGACCGGGCCTTCGGCGTAGTCGCCCAGCCCGAGATCGGGGGCGACCTCGACGGACCGCAGCGAGCAATAGAGCTGAAGCTGCTCGCGGGTCCTGGTGAGCTGGCGCCGGAAGTAGAATCCGGGCTCTTCGCCGCCGTCGCCTGAGTCGATTGCGTCGTTCCCGGGCGGCAGGAACGGTTCATAGGGGATGAACGCCAGTTCGCGGACGCGGTGCTCGAACTGGCGGCGCAGGATGTCGTTCGCCGTCTCCAGCCGGCTCTGCACATAGGAGACCCGGTCGCGGCCGGGTCCCGGTGCATAGGCCTGGGTCTGTTGGGTGAGTTGGTCTTTCCGCCTCTCCAGTTCCCCGTATTCGGACCGCCAGCCCCTCCACAGCCAGCCGGCCAGCGGCGGTTCGCCCCCGCTCAACACATTGGGGCGCATGACGATCAGGGCGAGCAGGCAGCTCCCCAGCACGATGATCAGCGGCTTGTTCTGTTCCCAGATGCGATTCATTCGACACCTGCCTGTTCGTCCGGGGTCAGCAGCTCGTTAACGACGAGCTGCAGTTCGAAGACGGCCAGGACGTCCCGGTCGCCCTCGCGTGTCGTCGTCCGCCGGATGACCGACCGTTCGGCCGGGCGTGAGAACACCGGCTGCCCGGTCGGCCCTTCGAGGTCGAGAAGGCGGTCGCGCAGCTCGGCGATCTTTCCTTCCGCCTCCTGGGCGGTCAGCT
>PWKM01000306.1 GCA_003559755.1 Planctomycetota bacterium | reverse complement strand
TTTGCAATACGATTCGCCTTCTGGAGCCGTCGTCCACGACTCGAACGCACATCCACTGCCAACCGGACCCGTTTAACGTCCGTTCTCACCCCATCAAAATCTCTATCGCCGGAATTGGGTCTTTTGTCGGCCGGTACGGCGCGGACAGGCGGTCGAGCTCCTTCCACCGCCATTGTTCTCAGGAGGGACGGTGCCCCTGCGCGTTTCGGTGCCCCTGCGCGTTTCCGGGAAAAATAAAAAAAACAGTTGACTTTCGACCAGTTCCGGCTTACTCTAGGGTAGGTCAATCACCTTAACCACGGTTACGAAAGGAGCGGGTCATGCGTACGATAATCGCGAGTGTCATGGCTTTTGTGTTTGTGGGAGCGCTGAGCGGTTGCGAGCCGCTCGATAGTGTGCTGAACCCCAGGCCGACGTCGGGGCATACGAGGGTGTCGCACCAGTTGGATGAATTTCCGCCTCTCCCGAGAGACCAGCGAAGGCCGGTGACGGTCTATCAGTTCGACAACCGGACCGGTTTCCCGCACGGGCTTCAGATATCCAACGGGATGACCGAGATGCTCATCTCCGCACTCGTCCGGACCGGGCAGTTCAGAGTCGTCGAGCGGGCAGCGTTGGACCAGTTGCTGACCGAGCGCGACCTGCAGCGAAGCGGTGAGGCAGAGGGAGAGGCCGCTACGACCCCGATGATTGGGGCCGCCTTCATCGTGACCGGTGCGGTGACCGAACTGAGCGAACGGGGCTCCGGCGGAATCCAGATCGACCGGACCGTCGGCGTCGGTGTCCAGATGGTGACCGCCGAGGTCGCTATCGACATGCGGATTGTTGACGCTGCCACCAGCGAGATCATCGCCTCGATCCCCATCCGAAAGACGCTCCGACGGACCGGGCTGGCCGCCAGCCACAGCGATTGGGGTATCAGCGGCGATGTCGAGATCAGCAATGCGCTCGACCGGGCCGTGCGAGAGACCATCGAGGAAGCCGTCTATCGCATCCTCCAGGAACGGGGCGTAAGATACTAAACCGGTCCGACTGCTGAAGCGGCTGAACATCCCATTCGTAGCGTACGGCGTCTGGCCCGCGCGTTCGTTCCGGTGAATGCCCGGGATCAGGAAGTCACCACACGGACGCGGAACTCTTGAGGCACGAGCTTCCCGCCCGAGACACCTGGACGCTATGATTGCGCCAAGTAAAAGTCACAGTTCATTCTCACCCCGTCGCTTCGCGGCTGACTGCTCCCCGACGGGGGAGGGGAGTTGGGTAGCGAGGGCCGTCTGCCCGGCGAAGCGGCATGTGGCCCGGTACCCCGACCATCCCCCGTTTCCTGTTCTGGTCCGATTCCTGCGGTATATACATAGAAGGTGCGTTCGGTCTGCGGTGCCAGAAACCGAACATCTTCGCGACGTATCCTCTCTAATATGAAGACGTTCCGTGCTTTTAGAGTCCTGCACAGCCGAAGCCGGAAACACTTTATTACGAAACGACCCGAATTCGACGCAGGCCGCTGGCCCCCAACCGGTTATGGAACACGATCGGGAAATGTTCCACAGGTGGTTTCGGGCTCTGGTTCGTCTATTCGACGCCCGAATCTTCCCAGCCAAATCGCCGGGCATTGCCTAAGGCCGTTTCTTCTGAGTGGATGCGAGGCGTCTGAGCTGTTCCGGGGGCAGAACTGAGCAATAATGACTTTGGTGCGGGAATCCATACAATAGTGTCGGGATTTGACGAAATTCAGGAGTCTGTGCATCGGCAGGGCATCTTCAAATGGAGGGTCGAGCGTGAAGTCGGATAGGGCTATATCGGCTGCAATTGGCGTACTTGTGGTGGTGTTCGGGCTGATCGCATGTTCGGGGCAAGGCCGGGCGGGGGAGCAATCCCTGTCTGCCCGTGTTTCGTTGGAGGAGCGTTGGTGGGGGGCGCACGAGTTTACCTGGCGGCTGGGCGAGGTGGCGGGCCTTCGCTGGGCCATCGTGGACGGAATCTCCGGTCGCAGCCGAGCGGGCGGCGAGAACGCCCCGGCCTCGAGATTGGCCGGGCAGTTCGAGGAAGGCACGGGGATCAAAGTCGAGCTGGTTGGCGGTGTGCTGGTCTCGCATCGGCCGAACGAGGCGGAGCGGAGGGACCTGGAGGCGACGCTTGCCGGCGGGGGAGCCGAAGCGGTGCGGGCGGCATGGCTCTTGGGCTGGCTGAAGGACGCGCGGGCCTGGCCCGCGCTGGCGGCTGCGGCGGCGGGCGGAGACCCGGCCGTGGCGTTGTCGGCAGCGCATGCGCTGCGCCGGCTCGACGGCGAGGAGAACTTCGATATCCGCCGTTGGGTGAAGTCCAATTCGTTGTATGGAGAGGATTCACCCAGGGACGCGGGCCTGACCCAGGTTCCGCTCGGAGCGGCTTTCAGGGACTCATTGACTGCCGACAAGCTCGCGGCGCTGGCAAAATCGCCTTACGTTCCGTTGCGCGAGTCGGCGGCTCGAATCGCTCCGGGGCTGGAAGACGGGAAAGACGTGGCGAAACGGCTGGCTGCCGACCCCAGTCTGTTGGTTCGGCAAGCAGCAGAGCGGGCTTTGCGAGCGTGGGAAACGCCGGAACCCGCCCCAGAGCGGCCGATTCTTCGGCCGGCTCTCGACGCTGTACGGCAAGGAATCGCGGCTCAAGAATTCGGTGTAGCCAGGGATCAGGCCGGTCTGCTGGCGGCCTTCGGTACGGATGAAGATATTGCGATGATGGGCGAGAGTCTGACCGACGGCAACGCTCATTTCCGCAACGCCGTCCGGTCTGCACTCGTGCATCTGGCAGGCGGGGAAGTGGCGGCGGATATCTTACGCGAAAAAGCCGCGCGCGGACGGCCGTGGCCTTATGCCAATCATTCGACGACCGCCCCCGGAACTCCCCGCTCCTTGAGTGTCAGCAAGCTGGCCCTGGCCTTCCGGTTCGACGGTGAAGCGCTGAGCCGGGAACTGGGGCCGCGATTGGGCACGGAGCGATGGGACCTGTCTTCGGAGTTTCTGCTGGCCCGTTTCGCCGGCCCGTCCGCCCTGCCACATCTGAAAACTGTATTCGAGCGGCGTGGATTCGCCGCGCCGCTGGCCGCTGGTTATATCGGCGGACCCGATGGCGTTGAGCTGATCACGCCGCTGCTTGGCGGCGAGAGTCTGGATGCGGCAACGGCCGCCGCCCGCGGGCTGGGCGAGAGCGCTCAAGCTTCTGCCATTCCCCCACTGGTGCAGGCGCTGCAAAGCCCCAACCGCGTCATACGCAGCCGTGCCGCGCTTGCGCTGGGCCGCATCGGCGGGCCGGAAGCAGCCCGCGCTCTGGCGGAACTGATCGAACGGGAAGAGGAGTACCTGCCCAAACGATCCGCAGTGGCCATGCTCGCCGAAATCGCCACGGGCGACCCCGAGCACCGGGAGCTAATCGCTCAAGCGGAAAAAGAACTGGACGCATTCGTCCCCGCCTACCGGCCGGTCAACCCACGATTCGACCAGGATTTTCCGACCGGCAAACTGGTGCATCTCGGGTCGGTCGCGCGTTTGGCCGGTATCGGCGAAACGCGCTGCGCTGTGGACGCTCGCGCGGGAATCTGGATGCGCTACGGTGGCTGCAACGGCGGCTACTCGAACGACGCCATCGGCTACGACGTGGCCAGCGGCCAGTGGTTTGTTATCCGGCCCAACGAAACGGAGGGCCTGTTCTTCAACGAGACTCGAGCCGGACGCGGCTGTTCCCGCGGGCTGGTCTACTGCTGGCATACCCGCCTGTTCTGGATGAACAACTCGACCGGGTTCCCTTCCGAAATGACGCCCCGCACTGACGCGGCCATTTACGACCTGGCCCGCGATCGCTTCGACGGCTACTATCGCCAGACCACAGTCAGAGCCGGCGAGGGGCCGAAATGGTACATCGCAGATTCACGACGCGGGCACGTCTACAACGAATTCATGGGCCCGAACACCGATGCGATAGACACCCGGACGAGAGAACTCGTCAAACGACCGTTCGAGGGTCTGCCCCGCCTTCACGAGTACTATGTGTTCGACGCGGCCGGGTACGATCCGGTCTCGGATATGATCCTGCGGGAGGTGCGTTTCCACCAAAGAAAACGCGGGCATCATCCCGAGGATGTTTTCGGGGTATGGCTGCTGGACATGCAAACCGGCACGGCTCGCAAATCGAAGAGCCCGCTACCCTCCAACGAACCGGGACAAGGCACGGGCAGTCAGGGGGCCCAGATGATCTTCGACTCGCTCAACCGCGAACTGGTGCTGCTGCGCGGATCGGGCGCTTACACATACGACCGCGAGAATGACGCCTGGACCCGCCACTCCGAAGAGAACTGCCGGGTGGTGGTCCTCGACTTCGATCCCCAGCACAACGTGTTCCTGGCCATCGGCGGCCGGTGGGGAAATCAGTTGTACGGCTTTCGCCTCAAGAACGTCCCGGTCGGCACGAAGGCGTTCTTCGAGCCGGAAGACCGGGAGTAGCTGGCGAAAGCGAGATCAGCCAGGAGAGAGAATGTGGAAGCATGGGGTGCGCCTCTGACCGGCCGGATTTGATCTCCACACTGCGGAGCCAGGAGGTGCAGGCGAACCGTTCGCGCTGACGGGAGGAATTTCCTTGACACCTCGCCCCCGCAAGTATACTATTTGTTTTCATGTTCCGAGCGGTCGAAGCGGGATTCATCGTGAATAGGCGACCGGTCGGAGCGATTTGCGCGACAAGCGCCAACAGGGACTGTTTGACAAGGGGGATAAAGCCATCTTTATTCTGGATTTGGCGGTCTTGCTGGCGATCATTGCGCCGCTGTTTCTTTTTAATGAGCTTGCTCGTTGGCAGAAGATCGGTTACGTGGTCGGGACCGGATTGTGGCTGACAAACCTGTTTTTCATTGGGAGCTTCGGGCTTGGGCTGATTGCCGTCGTGGTGCTGCTCGTGTCGTGCGTTCAGTTGCTCTGCGAGTATTTCCCGTTTCGGCCTTGATACAACGGACCAGCAGCATACACGCAACGTACGTGTGGCCGCAGCCCAGCCAACTGGCCTGCCGGCGGACCGATGCTGTGTCTGCTATGCTGCGGGTTGGATTGCGTCCTCTTGCCCGCTCCCCTGGGCGTAGGTTTTGATTCAGGGCACATATCTCGGTTTGGATCGGTCCGGATGCCGTTCGATGATGTGCAGGGATTTCGGCCCGGCCACCAACCCGACCAGGCAATATTTTTTTGCGAGTTCATCGTAGACCAGTTCGTTCATCAGCCGGAAGTTCTCGATTTCGGACGAATTTGTGACGTGGATTCGCGGTCCGGTACACTGGCGTGGACTGGACCCGATTCGGATGTGTGAGGAGTCCAGGTAGGCGACCTCGACGCCGCTGCGAATGATATCCTGGACGCGGCGCTGGAGCCGCTGGATGTCCAGGCCCTCCGGCCGCTCGTCGAATTCCATCACGAACCCCCTTGGCACATCGCTGTGTGCCGCCTGGGGCATGATGCCGAACTCCTCCTCGAGCACCATCGAGGTCATGTCCTCGGCTGTGTGAGCCATTTTCCGGTAGATTGCCGTCCCGCGAATGGCCTGCAGGATATCCTCGGGGAACGGGCCGAAAATGTTGGGGCGGGTGACAATGATGTCCTCGCCCACTCCGAGCAGGACCTGGGCGTTGATCTCGAGGGCGGGGAAGACCTCCTCGAAGTGCTCGACGACGATGCGCCGTTTATCCGCCAAGGCGGCGCGGATCGCCTCGACGATCTCGTAGAGCTGGGCGAAGGCCATCTCGAACCGGACATCGATATGAAAAGTGTGGCCCGAGAACCGGCCCTCCCGGTGCATACGGAGCAGGGGCACCGGCCGGATGTTGACCCCCGAGTCGTCGTTGGTCAGTTCGAGTCCGGGGAATATCCCGTTGATGATCGTGGACTTGCCCGTCCCCGCCTCGCCCAGCACCCCGATCAGCAGGTCGGACGAGCTGAGGTAACGCTGGCCGATCGTCTCGCCGAGCATGAGCAGCCGGGCCCGGCCGCGCGGTGCGTAGTACATTCCGAAACCGAGACATTCGTGCCAGATGTTGACGCTCATATATTCTCCCAGGGCACTTCGGCGTCAACCAGCGGCATGTGCTGCTGAGCGCCGTATACGTCGGTGTCGTTTACCGAACCGGACGGGATGGGACGGGCCAGTGTGACCTTGACCGCCCGTGCCGGGTCATAGTAGACGATCTCCGATATCAGGTCGTCGTCCACGCGATACAGCCGCCGGATCAGCGCCCGGTCGATCAGCCGCTTCGCCCGGACCATTCGGTATGTCTCTTCGTCCTTGAAAAACACATCAAGGGTCAGCTCATATGGGCCGGCGTTCTTACTTCTTATTATACGCGCCAGGTCGGCGATTCGAGCAGTCTTCACGGTCCATTTTCTCCCATTGTCAGTCGTTCGACGGGAAACATG
>PWKM01000315.1 GCA_003559755.1 Planctomycetota bacterium | reverse complement strand
CCATTTTGGTGCCGCCCTCGACGGGGATCAATCGGCGCGGGAGCCCGGCTAATTCGGGCAGCAGTCGGGCGGTCCCGTCTTCTACGAACATCATCCGGGGGAACGCGAGCACCTCTTGCCCCTCCGTATCGATCAGTGCGACCTCGTCGCTCATCACCGTCCAGCCCGCCCGGCCGAACGCGCAGGCGAGCGAGGTCTTGCCGGAATCCGGGCCGCCCGCCAGCAGGATCGCACGGCCGTCCCGCTCGACGACGGCGGCATGCACCTGGGCATACGCGATCAGGCGGCCCAGGAGCCATCGGACGATTTCGCCCTCCAGCCAGGGCACCAGCTCTTCGGTGTCTCGGGCGTGCCACCGGGGGCGGCCGTCGCGGCACAGGGCCAGCCCGCATTCATCCCGACGCACCTCGAAGATGCCGTGCGGACGCCCGGACGGGTGGCCGGCGATGCAGTCCGGCATCACGAAGTCTGCGATCGCGGGGCCTGTCGAGCAGGGTGCTTCGATGGAGAACCGGACACCGTGGAGCCGGTATTGGAGTTTCATTCCAGCAGGCCCTGGCGGGCGAGTTGTTCCGCCGCCTGGACCACGTCGGCCACCACGGTCTCGGCGTCCGCCCCGCTCTCGGCGGCCTCGGCGATCTCGGCGGCGATCTGTGCGAGCGCCCGCGAGCCGTCCATCAGGCACCAGATGAACCCGGCGGTCAGGTTGAGCGAGTGGACCTTCTCGTTGTCCGGATCGTACAGGGCGCAGCCGTCGTCCAGCTCGCGAAAGAGCACATCTTCGCGGGCCTTCGGCGTGTCTTCCGGTCTCACACCAGCCCCCTCAATTCGTGTCGGGTGATTCGAGAATAAACGTCACCGGCCCGTTGTTCACCAGTGCGACGTCCATCATTGCGGCGAACGTTCCCGTGGCGACGGTGAGGCCGCGCCGACGCAGACGGGCCACGAAGTCCTCGTACATCCGCTCGGCTCTGTCCGGCTCGCAGGCATTGCCGAAGCCCGACCGGCGGCCCTTTCGGCAATCGGCGCAGAGGGTGAACTGGGAGACGACCAGGACCTCGCCGTTGATGTCCTCGACCGACAGGTTCATCTTGCCCTCGTCGTCGGTGAACATCCGAAGCTCGGCGACCTTGCGGACCATCCAGTCGAGGTCGCCCGGCCCATCGCCGCGCTCGACGCCCAGCAGCACGACGAGGCCCGCCCCGATCCGGCCGACGGTCTCGCCCTCGACGGTCACCGACGCCGAGCTTGCCCGCTGAAGTACCGCCTTCACCCTTCGACCTTCTCCTTGAGGCGCCTGGACTTTTCCGCGACCTCGTCGGCCTGCTTCTCCTTGAACGCCTTGAGCCGTGCCCGCAGGTCCGGGTCGCCGACGGCGATGATCTGGGCGGCGAGCACCGCCGCGTTCTTCGCGCCGCCCGAACCGACGCCGACGGTGGCCACCGGTACGCCGCCCGGCATCTGGACCGTCGAAAGCAGCGAGTCGAGCCCGCCAAGGTTCGAGGTGGGGATGGGCACGCCGATGATGGGGAGCGTCGTCTGAGAGGCGAGCACACCGGCGAGATGAGCCGCTCCACCGGCTGCGGCGATGATGACCTCGTAGCCCTTCTCCTCGGCACCGGCGGCAAATGCATGGGCGGCGGCCGGCGTGCGATGGGCCGATATCACGTCCGCCGTGAACTCCAGCCCGAGCTCGCGCAGCGTATTGAAGGTGCCCTCCAGCTTCGGCAGGTCAGAGTCGCTTCCCATTAGAACTGCAACACGCGGGTTTGCCATACGCATCCTCCATAAGTTCCTTGTCGTGAGTGAATGGCGTATTATAATTCAGAGGTCCCGACTGTCAATAAAAGGAGGCCGGAATGACGACACGCGACGAACGGTTTATGCGGCGGGCACTGCGGCTGGCCGGACGGGGCCGTGGGAAGGTCGAGCCGAACCCGATGGTCGGCTGTGTGGTGGTACGCGACGGCGAGATCGTCGGCGAGGGGTATCACCGTCGGTTCGGAGGTCCGCACGCGGAGGTGAACGCGGTGCGGGACGCCGGGGAAGAGGCCGCCGGGGCCACGGTTTACGTCACACTCGAGCCGTGCTCGCACACGGGGAAGACACCGCCCTGCGCCGACCTGCTCGTCGAGAGGCAGCCGGGGCGTGTGGTGGTCGCTATGCGTGACCCGTTCCCGGATGTCGCCGGTCGGGGCATCCGCAAGCTGCGGAAGGCCGGCATCCCGGTGGAGGTGGGCCTGCTCGCCGAGGACGCGGCGGAACTCAACGCACCCTATCTGAAACGGGTACAGACCGGCATGCCCTACGTGATCGCGAAGTGGGCGATGACGCTGGACGGGAAGATCGCCACGGCGGCCGGCGAGTCGAAATGGATCACGGGCGAAGATGCCCGCCGCTACGCCCACCGCGTTCGGGGCCGGATGGACGCGGTGATCGTCGGGATCGGGACGGTGCTGGCCGACGACCCCGACCTGACCTGCCGGCTGGCCCGGCCCCGCCGACGAGCGACGCGGGTCGTGATCGACAGCTCGGCCCGGCTGCCCGCCGACAGCCAACTGGCCCGGTCGGCCGGCGATTCGTCGGTGATCGTGGCGGTGTGTGAGAACGCGCCCGAAAAACGCAGAGCCCGGCTGGCCGAGCTCGGCTGCCGTGTGCTCGAGCTTCCGCGGTGCGAGGGCCGTGTGGCGATCGCCGAGTTGCTCGCGTCGCTGGGCGGGATGGGGATGACGAACGTGCTGGTCGAGGGCGGCAGCGAGGTCCTGGGGTCGTTCTTCGACGGGGGGCTGGTCGACGAGGTGATGACGTTCGTCGGGCCGAAGGTGCTCGGCGGAGGCGCCCTCTCGGCGGTCGCAGGTCAAGGGATCGATCGGATCAGCTCGACGCAGGCGATCGTCGGGCTGACCACGCGACGGCTGGGCGAATCGGTATTGATCCGGGGGCGGCTCCGTCAGTCCCCTGCCCCGTCCTGACCCTTCGGGCCCGGACCGCCCATATTCGCCCGTATCCTGCGGCCGACCTCCTCGATGAGCAGCGTTTCGTCCTTCTCGGCGAGCCGGCGGAAGTTGGGCAGCCCGGCTTTATGCTCCTCGATCCACTCCTTCGCAAACTGGCCGCTTTTGATCTCTTCGAGAATGTTCCGCATTTCGTCGCGGGTCCGGTCGTCGATGATGCGGGGGCCTCGGGTGAGGTCGCCATATTCGGCGGTGTTGCTGATGGCCCTTCTCATCCCGGTAATTCCGCCTTTCATCAGGAGGTCGACGATGAGCGAAATCTCGTGCATCACCTCGAAGTACGCGACCTCGGGGCGGCATCCGCCTTCCACGAGCGTATCGAACGAGGCCTTGATGAGGGCGGTCGTCCCCCCGCAGAGAGTGACCTGCTCGCCGAACAGATCGGCCTCGGTCTCCTCGGCGAAGGTGGCATCGAACGCGGCCCGCCGGAGACAGCCCAGCCCCCTGGCATACGCGAGGGCGATGTCGTGGGCGTTGCCGGTCACGTCCTGGTGGACGCCGATCAGGGCGAACAGGCCGCTGCCGGCGAGGAACTCGGACCGCACGTGCCGGCCCGGCCCCTTGGGCGAGACCAGGATCACGTCGACGTCGGGCGGCGGTTCGATGAGACCGAACCGGACGTTGAATCCGTGGCAGAAGCCGAGCGCGTCGCCCGCCTCGACGCCGGCGGCCACCTCCTCGTGATACACGTCCGCCATGGTCTCGTCGGGCAGCATCAGCATCACCACGTCGGCCTGCCCAGTCGCCCGGGTTGCCGTGACCGGCTCGAACCCGTCCTCGACCGCCCGGTCGAAACTGTCGCCCGGCCGCTGGCCGACGATCACGTCGACGCCGCTGTCCCGCAGGTTGAGTGCGTGGGCGTGGCCCTGGTTGCCGTAGCCGATAATCGCAACAGTCCTCTCGGCGAGGACACTCAGATCGCCGTCCTGTTCGTGGTATTCGTTTGTCATTGTTTCGGTTAACTGGCCTCTCGGCCTTTGGTTCCTTTCGCTGTGTCGGCATCTTCTCTGGCCTGCTCGCTCGGTCTGAGCGCCCGGGTGGCGGCTCCGGCCTGCCACATCTCGCTGTTTCGCATTTCGGCCAGTTCCTTGTTGAGCTGTTCCTGGTAGTCGGGCGCTCCGCACGCTTCGAGAACGCGAGCGGTCTCCTTGCCCTCGGCGACGCTCTGGTACAGCTCCTTGAACACGGGCAGGACGGCCTCCTTGAAGCGGGGGGTCCAGTCGAGGGCGCCGCGCTGTGCGGTGGACGAGCAGTTAGCGTACATCCAGTCCATCCCTTTTTCGCTTACGAGCTTTATCAAGCTTTCGGTGAGTTCCTCGACGGTCTCGTTGAACGCCTCGCTGGGGCTGTGCCCGTGCTCGCGCAGCGTCTGGTACTGGGCTTCCATGATTCCGCTCAGGGCGCCGATGAGGACGCCGCGCTCGCCGGTCAGGTCGCTGTACACCTCTTTCTGGAATGTTGTCGGGAACAGGTATCCGCTGCCGATGGCGATGCCCACGGCGATACATCGCTCGCGCGCCCGGCCGGTGGCGTCCTGCTCGACGGCGAAGCTGGCGTTGATCCCGGCGCCGGAGAGGAAGTTGCGCCGCACGGAGGTGCCCGATCCCTTGGGGGCGACCATGATCACGTCGACATCCTCGGGGGGGATGACGCCGGTCTGGTCCTTATAAACGATGGAGAACCCGTGCGAGAAATAGAGGGCGTCTCCGGCCTTCAGGTGCTTTTTGACGTCGGGCCAGATGGTTCGCTGTGCGGCGTCGGAGACGAGCATCTGGATGATCGTCCCCCTCTCGCAGGCCTCCTCGATGTCGAACAGCGTCTCGCCGGGGACCCATCCGTCTTCAACGGCCCGGTTCCAGTCCTTCTCGAACCGTTTGGCCTGGCCCACGATGACGTTGATGCCGTTGTCTTTCATATTGAGCGCCTGGGCAGGCCCCTGGACGCCGTATCCGATGATGGCGACGGTCTCGTCCTTGAGCACCTCCTGGGCCCGGTCGAGCGGGAACTCATCCCGCGTGACCACCTCTTCCTTCGTACCACCGAAATCAATGACTGCCATTGCGACTCTCCTTGTGTTGAGTTAGCGGTTTATTTGATGCCATCATACCCGGTTTCGCACAGATACTCGACAACGTCCCCGATAAAGTTCTGCGCCTGCGAGAGCAGGCCTTCGACCTCCTCGAACGGAATTGGTTCCAACCCATAATCACCCTGCGCCCTGAGATCAAAGGCGTTCCGAAACTCCTTGAAGCGTTCGGGCGAAAAGACGCCTTGTTTAACGAACGTCTTGTTAAAGTGGGCCAGAACCGCTGAGTGTTTGCCGAATTGCAGGTCTTTACAGAGCAGAGCTGCCTGGGCCGCATAAAACATAGCATAATATGCCCGAGATGCGGCGAACCCGGCATGCCCTGCATCAAGCATCTGGCGTGCAGCCGTCAAACTTTCCCTCGCCTTGTCGATCAGCCCGTTGATTTCCTTCGGCTTGTTCACACCGACAGCCCCTCTCTCTGTGCGCTCCCGATCGCCATGAACCCGGCCCGCTCGCGGAATGTCGAGCTGGACACGATCGCCAGGGAGAATATGTATCCCGTTTCGATACAGAAATCGCCTATGATATCGCGCAAGCGGCTCTTCACGTCGGTCGTCGTGAACTCATCGGGGAGTACGAGCATCAGGTCGATGTCCGACTCCTCGGTCTGTTCACCGCGGGCGTAGGAGCCGTAAAGGATGAGCCGGAAATCACCGCCGATCTCGGCACGGATTGCCCTCTTGATCTCGGCCAGCGTTTCGCAGAGGCCGGAATTCAGATGCGGCTGCGCTGTGAGTGGTCTCACCATTTCCTCGTTCCCCGAGTGGTCTTGTGCCGAACCAGCCCGTTTTAGAACAGATACCGGCTTTTCGGCCATTGCCCGGTTTTGCCGTCAACAGACCGCTCGTCCTACTCGTCCTTCGCGCCGCGCGGGGCGGCGATGGGGCCAGATCGGACGACATCCTTGATGCCGTATGGCCGGCAGACCGAGATGAACGCCTCGATCTTGGCCTCGGGGCCCGACAGCTCGATGACCATATCGCGGGTGCTGATATCGACGACCTTCCCGCGAAAGATTTCGACGAGGTCGATGACCTCGCCCCGCCTGCCGGGCGGGGTGGCGACCTTGATCAGCATCAGATCGCGCTCGACATACGGGGCGGCCGACAGGTCCTTGACTTGCAGAACGTTGATCAGTTTGCGGAGGTGTTTGACCACCTGCTCGATGATCTGGTCGTCGCCCCGAAGGACGATGGTCATCCGCGAGATCCCGGGGTCCTCGGTTTCACCGACGTTCATGCTGTCGATGTTGTACCCGCGTGCGGCGAACAGGCCGGAGACGTGGGACAGCACCCCGACTTGGTTGCTTACCAGTGCAGAAATGACATGTTTTTTCACGTACAAGCTCCTCAGGCGAGATCTATCATCCGGTCGATTCGTTCACCCGGCGGTACGATGGGGAAAACGTTCTCGTTCGGGTCCACGTGGAAATCCAGCACGACCGGCCCGTCCGTCTCCATCGCCTTCTCCAATGCATCGCGGACCTGGTCGGGCTGATCGACGGTTATCCCGAGCACTCCGTACGCTTCGGCCAGCCGGGCGAAATCGGGGTTCCCGTTCAACGAACTGTGCGAGTACCGGCGGTTGTAGAAATGCTCCTGCCACTGGCGGACCATCCCCAGGAAGCCGTTGTTCATGATGGCGATCTTGACGGGGATGTTGTCCCGGGCGACCGTCGCCAGCTCCTGGATGTTCATCTGGATACTCCCGTCGCCGGCGATGTCGACCACAGTGGCGTCGGGACAGGCGAGCTGGGCGCCGATGGCGGCGGGGAAGCCGTAGCCCATGGTCCCCAGGCCGCCGGAGCTGATGAACTGGCGGGGGCGTTTGAACCCGTACCACTGGGCGGCCCACATCTGGTTCTGGCCCACCTCGGTGCAGATAATGGCGTCGCCATTGGTCACTTCGCGGAGCTGTTCGATCACGTACTGGGGCTTGACCTTGTCGTTTTTCTGGTAGGACAGCTTATGGTTTTCTGCCCAGTGTGCGATCTGATCGAACCATTCCTTTCGCTCCCGATATTCGACGAGCGGGGTGAGTTCGTTGAGGACCTGTTTTGCGTCGCCCACGACGGGCAGGTCCACCGGAACGCTCTTGCCGATGGACGCGGGATCGATGTCGATGTGGATGATCTTGGCGTGCTCGGCGAACTCGGTGATCTTTCCGGTGATCCGGTCGTCGAACCGCGCCCCGAGAGCGATCAGCAGGTCGGAGCTCATCACGGCATAATTGGCCACGGGAGTCCCGTGCATGCCCAGCATCCTCAGCGCCTGCGGATGGTCCTCGGGGAAGGCCCCCAGGCCCATCAGCGTGGTGGTCACCGGAAGGTGGGCTGCCTCGGCAAAGGCCTTCACCTCAGCGGCGGCGTTCGATGCGATGGCCCCGCCGCCCACATAGAAGACCGGGCGCTCGGCGGCGTTGATCGCCTCGGCCGCCCGTTCGATCTGGCGCTGGTTCCCTTCGATCGTCGGCTGATAGCCCGGGATTTTGACCTCGCCGGGGACGACATCTTCGACCTGGCTCGTGCTGACATCGACGGGGATGTCGACAAGGACCGGGCCCTGGCGGCCCGTGGTGGCGACGTAGGCCGCCTCGCGGATGATCCGGGGGATATCTTCGGCGTTCCGGACCAGGTAGTTGTGCTTGGTGATCCCGCGGGTGATCCCGGTGATATCGGCCTCCTGGAAGGCGTCGTTCCCGATCAGGTCGCGCCGCACCTGGCCGGTGATGGCGAGGATGGGCACCGAGTCGAAGTTGGCGGTGGCGATGCCGGTCACCAGGTTGGTGGCCCCGGGGCCGGATGTCGCGAGGCAGCAGCCAAGCTTCCCGCTGGCCCGGGCGTAGCCGTCGGCGGCGTGTGCCGCCGCCTGTTCGTGACGCATGAGGACGGATTTCAGGTCGGCGTCGTACAGGACATCGAAGATGGGTATGACCACTCCGCCCGGGATTCCGAACAGGACTTCAATCCCGATGGCCTGGAGCGAGTCGATCAGCAGTTGAGCGCCGGTTTTCACAGTTCAAGTTCTCCACACAAATAGGTACGAAAGCCGTGGGCCCGTTCGAGGAATGGGCTGATCGGCCCGGCCGGGCCACGGTCGGTTCAGAATATGCCGCTGGCGAATGAGCCGGCGTCGCCCCCCTTCGATTCATCCTCCGGCGGCGGGCTGATTCGGTCCCGGACGGGCGGCTCCTCGACCTCCACCCCGTCGTCATAGGAATCGTCATCATAGGAGTCATCGTCGTAGTCGTCTTCATTGTCCGAGGCCGCAACATATCCGGGCTGCCGCGAGTTTTCAAGTTCCGTCTCGTAGGCCGCTATGATGGCGGTTTGAATTCTGTCGCGACAGCCCTGGTTAATGGGATGTGCGATGTCGGCGTGCAGCTTCGGCCGGCCCTCGGAATCGTGGCTCACCCGCCCGTCGGGCAGGGACCCGCCGCATCGGTTGCAATAGAAGGCACGCAGGTGGTTCTTCCCTTTGCACGACGGGCACCGGTCCTTCAGTTTCCGGCTGGGCATCGCCACGAAGTACCCGTTGGTCCCCTTGATTATCTTGATGTCGCGAATGACGAACTCGTCGTCAACGGTAACCGTACAGAAGGCCCGGAGCTTGTTGGACCGGTCGTTTACCAGCTTGACTTGGGCGTCTGTAACCTCCATCGGTGTCCCCCTTCCTCAAAAGCGTCCTCGGCCCGGACCGATCCCTGCTCCGTCAGGTCTATCGCCCCGGTGCTCCACTTCGCATTTCGGGCGGGCCGGTCCGGCCCGCCGCACGGTGCCTTTCTCACGTTTCGGTCGTCGTCTTTTCGCTGCGAGCGACAAACACCTGGCGGCAACCGCACTGCCGCACTCGGCGAGCAACAGTCGCGGCGTCTTCCGCGGCGGGGAAGACCGCAAAGACCGCGGAGCCGCTCCCGGAGACCCATGCGCCCCGAGCACCGTGGGCTGCCAGCATGTTTTTCGTACGGCCTACGTCCGGGGCCAGCCGTTCGGCGACCTCGCCAAACCGGTTGAACACGTGGTTCCGGACTCGTTCGATGTCCCCCGACTGCAGGGAATCAAGCATGAAACTAGCACTGCGTTTCTCGTTTGTCAAGCCCGCGCTGTCCAGAGTTCGATAGGCCTCGGCCGTCGGGACCGGCTGCTCGGGACAGCAGATCACGTAGTGGATGGGCGCGGCCGCCGGTACGGGCGACACCCGCTCGCCCCGGCCACGGCACAGAGCGGTCGCACCGTACAGGAAGAAGGGAATGTCGGACCCCAACTCGCTCGCTGGCCGGCAGAGGTCCTCGACAGACAGCCCGAGGCCGAACAGCCGGTTGAGCCCGGCGAGCACTCCGGCCGCATCGCTACTGCCTCCGCCCAGACCGGCCCCGGCCGGAATCTGCTTGTCCAGCCGGATGGAGACGCCCGACGGCAGCCCGACCGTCCCGTCGAGGAGGTCGGCCGCCCGGTACGCCAGGTTCTCGGCACCCTGGGGCAGCGTCGGATCGGAACAGTCGAGCGAGATGCCGGACTGGCCCCGCGGGCGAAGAGTCAGCCGGTCGTAGAGGGTCACCGCCTGCATGACGGTCTCGATCTCGTGGTATCCGTCGGGCCTGATTCCGTGGATTTCGAGGAACAGGTTGACCTTTGCGGGGCAATCGACGATCAGAGAATCGCCGTTGGGGGTGAACTTCATCGGGCGCTGTCCACCAGGGCTCGGCAGATACGGTCCTGCAGGCGGCGGCCGTCGGGCGTTCGGGGGCTGTTTACGATGATGCTGAATGCGATCAGCCGCTCGCCGGCGCGAACATACCCGGAAAGGGCGCTGACCCCCCGGATGTACCCGGTTTTCGCGTAGATGTTGCCCTTGTACGGGTCCTGTGTCATCCGGCGCCGGAGCGTCCCGTCCACACCGGCGATGGCGAGCGAATCGATGTAGGCCCGGCGGTGATCGGAGAGCCCGAGATAGCGGAGAAAACAGGCGAGGTGGAACGGCGAGATGCGGTTGTTGCGGGAGAGCCCCGACCCGTCGTCGATCTTCCAGTTCCCTTCGGGGATGCCGACGCGGTCGAACGCGGCGGCGATGGCTTCCGCCCCGGTTTCGAAGGAGGCCGGGGTTCTCACCGTCCGGCCGAGTGTTTTGAAGATCATCTCGGCGTGGAAATTGCTGCTCACCTTGTTCGCCACGCTGATGGCATCGGTCAGGGGGCTCTCGGCCCGCGCCATCCGTTTGGCCAGCCGGAGGTCGGTCGGTTCCTCGACGAACGTGATCTCTCCCTCGATCCGAACGCCCGCCTGTTCCAGGCGCTCTCGGAGTACGGTGGCGGCGTATTTCAGCGGCTCGAGCACGGGCACGTTGGCCGAGGCGCCGGCGCTGGCCGGGGTGAGTTCGCCGGACACGACGATGGTATCGCTCTGTGGCAGCCGGGTGATGTGGGCCCGGCCGGTCCCCGTCTGTACCGTGTTGCACCGGTTCTGGATGGTCACGTGCGCGGTCCGGGGCTGGGAGAAGACCTCCGCCGGCTGGCCGACCCGGGTGGCCGGGCTGACTCGAACGAACACGCAGTTCTCGTTGAGTGCCAGAGCCGAGACCGGGGCACAGTAGCTGCGCAGGAGTTGGTCTCGGGGCCAGGATGGATGAATGTGTTCGTCGTCGAATATGGTGGCGTCGATGATGAGGTCGCCACGGACGGCCGTGATTGATTGGGCGACTTCTGCGGCGAGGGCATCGAATTTCGCCGCCGGGTCGCCTTCGGTGCCCCGTCCGCCGATGCACGGGTCGCCGCCCGCGACAACGATCAGGTCGCCGTACAGCGTCCCCTCGACGGGCGGCCTGTCGGCATAGACGGTGGTGGCGAAGGTGAACTCCTGGCCGAGCAGCAGCAGGGCGGCCCCGGTGGTCAGCAGTTTCTGGTTCGAGGCGGGGATCATCGGGCGCTCGTCCCCTATCGAGATCAGAATGCGCCCGCTTGCCACGTCGATGGCAGCGACTCCGACTTCTTCGGGGCCGAACTCTGCGGCGCGTATGAGGGCTTGGATGTCTCGGTTGAGGGGCGGCTGAGCAAACGCGGATGCAGCGGCGAGAAGAATGGCTGCAGCGAGGAGCAGGCAGGCAGGCAGGCCGCGAACGGGACCGGCGTCCGCCGGACAACGGTCTTGCATCAATCACTCACCCAATAAGTTGAGTTGCTCGCGGGCATATCCACGCCACTGGGCCGCGGGATGTGCTCCGGGCACGTCCTGGTATCGGCGTATGATGTCCTCGAACACGCGACGGGCCTTGGTAGTCTCGCCCATCTCGTTGTAGGCCAGACCCTTATAGAACATGGCGGATGGGGCGAGGTCCGGCTGCGCGTCGCTGTATCGACTGAGCCAGCGGTCACATGCTCGAACGCATTCCCGGTATTGCCCTCGTTCGAAATGGAGCCGTGCCTCTCGATGGGCCTCGACCGGCGAGGCGGTTCGGCAGCCGACGAGGGCGAGCAGAACGGCGGCCAGTCCGATGCAGGCAGCGATCGATCTCGTGTTCACTTTCATTTATGGTATTGTTCGGCAGTCAGAACTGCCAATCTCCATTATCAGGTCGGGCCGGCGAATGTCCTGTTTGCTTCTCGATGTCCTCGAGCCCCAGCTCCGCCGCCCGGACCGCCTTCTGGATGGCCGGGTCGGGCGAGTCTCCATATCGCGTCTTGAGAGTTTCGAAGGCGGTGACGGCCCGAGGATAGTCCCGCATGTGCCAGTAGCACCGGCCGAGTTGGAACAGGGCGAGCGGGACGGCTGCATCGTCGGGGTGGGTGCCGTAGTTGGCCAGCCAGGACCGATAGGCCACCGCCGCCTGGTCGTAATGCTCGCCTTTCATCAGCCGGTTGGCTTCTCGGAGCTCACGCAAGCTGGGCGGCGTCGGCTCCAGTTGGCGTTCGACGGCCCTGCAGCCGAGCGTGCCGAGAAGGGCGAATGCGGCTCCCACACACAATACCCGCCGGATATGCATCATACCGGTTCTCTCCTCCTCATTTCTCTTTCGCGACCTTCCGCAGGCCGTTTCGCGGCCGACAGTCCCGGCCCTCGCCGTCCGACCCAAGGTCGCTTGTCAAGTGCCGCGCACTTCCTGGAGCGGTCGGGCGATTCGTGCCGACCGGGTGCTGAGCGGACCGCGAACCGCCCCCTGTTCGCCCATCATAAGGAGCACGGGGCTGGCGATGAATATGGACGAGTATGTTCCGACGAACACGCCCACCATCAGGGTAAACGCGAAGTCCGAGATGGCCGGACCGCCGAATATGAACAACGACGTGACGGCCAGCAGCGTGGTGACCGAGGTGAGCAGTGTCCGGCCCAACGTCTGGTTGATGCTCATGTTGACGATATCGGGGAACGGGGTCTTGCGGACGGTGCCCCGGTTCTCACGGATGCGGTCGAACACGACGATGGTGTCGTTGAGCGAGTATCCGATCACCGTCAGGATGGCCGCGATGACCGTCAAGCTGAGTTCGCGGCCGGTAATTGCCAATGCCGCCAGCACCAGGCAGACATCGTGCACCAATGCCGCCACGGCGGCCATCCCGAACCGGAATTCGAACCGGAACCAGACGTAGGCGATGATGCCGAGCACGGCGAGGAACAGTGCGACACCGGCCTGCAGGCCGAGCCGTTGGGCGACGGCGGGGAAAATCTTTTCCACGCCGGCGAACGCCTCACGGGCCACCGGGGTATCGTCATCGAATCTGGCCCGCTGGAGGACCCGGGTAATCTCGCCGGTCCGGCCGGCCTCGACCATCACCGTGAACGAGTCGGCCCTGCCGTCGACCAGTGCGTCCGGTTCGGGCCGGAGCACGGTCAGCTCGGCCTCGGCGTCCTGCAAGGTCTCGGTGAGGAACTCCGGTGTGACCGGCCGGGCCAAGTTGACCCGCACGTACACCTTGCCCTCCTCGGCGACCTCATCGGGGGTGTCCATATCCTCGACAAGCGGTGGGACCAGCAGCAGCCGACCGTCCACCGTAAAGGCGGACGCGAGGTCGTCCATAATCCGCCCCTCGCCGTACACCAGGCGAGCGGCTTCGTCCAACCGAACTGCAACGGCCGGGTCGGAGGTGGTGAGCACATAGGTCACCTCGTCCCGCTCGGCCGGCTGTTCTTCGATTTCCACATCCGGCGCCCCTTCAGCGGCCAACCGCTGCCGGGCGACCTCCGGGGGCATCGGGTTGTTTGTTTCGATGACGACACGTCGGCCTCCGCCGGCAATCTCGTCCGCCTGGGCGATCCGGACCTCGGGGATGAACCCCAGTCGTATGGCGAAGCTTCGGCCCGGCTCCTCGCCCCGCCACCAGACCTCCTGGACCTCGATGTCCCGGTAACCGGCGGCCGCGACCATACTGCGGACTTGATCGGCGGTGGTCGGCTCGCGGAAGTTCACCTCGACGCGAGTCCCCGACATGAACTCGATGCCGAGCCGCCTGCCCGGCCCGCCGAAGAAGTAGACCAGCCCCGCCACGACGAGCACGGCGGACACCGTGAGTGCGACTTTTCGGCCCGCTATGAACGGGACCTTCGGGTCTTTCACGAACTCGGCCATCGGCAAGCTCTTGAGCACGCCCGACAGGATGAGTGCGTCGAACAGGATGCGGATGACCACCAGGGCGGTGAACATACTGACCACGATCCCGATGGACAGGGTGATGGCGAAGCCCCTGACCGGCCCGGTCCCGAACAGGTTCAGGATGAGGGCGGTGATGAGTGTGGTGAGGTCGGCGTCGATGATGGTGACCATCGCCTTGCTGTGGCCGTCCCGGACGCATTTGAGCAGGGGCTTATCCGTCTTCTTCTTGATCTCTTCGCGTATCCGCTCGAAGATCAGCACACTGGCGTCGATGGACATACCGATCGTCAGCAGGATGCCCGCGATGCCGGGCAGGGTGAGCGTGATGCCCTGCGTTTTCATCGCCGCCAGCAGGAGCAGCAGGTTGAGCAGGAGGGCGGTGTTGGCGACGATCCCCGCCTTGCGATAGTAAAGCAGGATGAAGGCGACCACGGCGAAGAACCCGATGAGGATCGCCTGGCGCCCGGCGGCGACCGAGGCCATCCCCTGGTACGGCCCGATGCGACGTTCGCTCTCCATAACCAGCGGCCATCTCAAGCTGCCCGACTGGAGCACGTACTTGAGGTTCTCAGACTCGGCCTGGGTGAACCGGCCGGTGATGCGGGCCTGGCCATGGATCGGCATCTGGATGACGGGGGCCGAGTGCAGCTCGCCCGTCTGAACCAGGTTGCCCTCCTCGTCCCGGACGTCGTCGAGGATGATGCCGAGCTGGCGGCCGACGTTATCGGCGGTGAGGTGGTAGAAGAGGTCGGGATCGGTGAACCTGAGGTTCACCTGGAATTCGCCGGTCTGCATGTCGCGGGTAACGGCGACCGATTCGATGCGTTCGCCGGTCAGGCCGATTTCGTCCGAAACCAGCACCTTGGGGGAGGTCACCTCGCCCGTCTCCGGGTCCTCCCGGGTGAGCGTGTACCACCGCCATCCTTCCGGCGGCGGCTCGCCCCGCTGCTCGTTCTGCCGGGCTTCCTCGTATAAGTCTTCGCGCTGATTTGGGTCGGCAACGATGCGGAATTCGAGCCGGCCGGTCCTCTGGATGATATCTCGGGTCCGGCTGATCTCGGCATCGCCGTAGCCGGGAATCTGGATGAGGATGTGGCGTTCGCCGACGTGCTGGACGCGCGGTCGCGTCAGCCCCGCCCGGTCGATCCGCTGCCGAATCACTTCGACCATGTCCTCGGCTTCCACCGGGTCGTGCTCGACGTGCTCGGGCATCTCGATGCGGTAGGTCATCTCGACACCGCCCTCGAGATCGAGGCCCAGGCGCAGCCCGTGGACGATCCGCCGCACCTGTCGATGCTTGATGACGTGCTGGCGGGTCTCGTCCCACGTGGGGGGCGACACCGTACGTATCTCCTGTTCGGAAACCCGGTTGAAGGGCATGGTGAGCCGGGCCCAGAAGTTGTAGGTTTCGACTCTGGAAACGACTTCCCGGCGCTCGACGGCCTCCCGCTGGATCAGGTTCCCCTCTTCGGTGACGTCCCGGCGGGCGATGTCCTCGATGGTTTCGCCCGGATCGCGCGGACGGCTGTATTCCCGGGTCAACGTATCCCGCACCTCGATTACGTCGGCTTCGGTATCCTCCACGGGATAGTTGACCATCCCCACGAACAGGGCGAGCAGTAGAACTGCGACGACCCGGCCATAGGTGCTTTTGAACAGCCAGCCGCCGAAGCGGAATGGCGCCTCAAGTATCTTTTGTATCATAGCTGCGAGTATCCTCGGCGTTTTCTTGTTCTGGACTCAAGTAACCGGCCCCGCCCGGATCGGTCCCCGATTGAACGTCCCGGGCCGGCGCGCTGTATTATATATGTTCTTGCCCCTCGATGCGAGCACAAAACTCGTGCAATTATGAATCGGCTCGATGAGCCGGCCCTGTCAGTCCTTGCTCTTCTTCTCGCCCTCGACGACGCTGGCGATGGCGCCTCGAGAGAAGGTCATGTTCACGTTCTCGTCCACCTCGAGGACCACCTCTTCCTCGTTGATCTTGCTGATGGTCCCGCGCAGTCCGCCGATGGTGACCACCTCATCGCCCTTGCCCAATGCGGAGAGCATCTGCCGGCGGTGCTTCTCCCGCTTCCGCTGCGGCGCGATGATGAATACGTACATAATGCCGAACACAATGATGAGCGGGACGATAAACTGGAATAAGATGGGCTGCCCGTTCCCGTTCTCTGCAGCGGCCGGGGCGCCCTCCGCTGCCAGCATCGCCAGATTCAGAATCGATGTCATAGGTCCCTTCCCGAGGCGGCTATTCGCCCATTCGGCCGAGCGTATCCGCCTTGAACTCCTGAAAGTTGTCTTCCAATATCGCCTGACGCGCACACCGCATCAGGTCCTGATAAAAAGTCAAGTTATGCAGCGTGACCCAGATGGCCGCCGCCATCTCGCCTGCCTGGAACAGGTGGCGGAGCGTCCCGCGCGACACGGTTCGACAGGCCCGACACTGGCACCCGTCGTCGATGGGCCGCACGCTTCGGGCGTGCCGGGCGTTCCGCAGCCGGACTTTGCCCTGCCAGGTGAACGCACACGCCCCGCGGGCGTTCCGGGTGGGCATGACACAGTCGAACTGGTCCACGCCCCGCCCGATCGCCCGGAGCATATCGCCGGGCGGGCCGACGCCCATCAGGTAGCGCGGCTTGTCGCGGGGCAATCGCGGCGCCGTGTGGGCCACCACCTCGTCCATCAGCAATGGGCCTTCGCCCACGCTGACGCCCCCTATAGCATACCCGTCGAACGGCATCTGCGCCAGTGTTTCCGCGCATTTTCTGCGAAGTTCCGGGTAGGTGCTGCCCTGAACGATGCCGAACAGCCCGCGGTCGGCGGTTCGGGCGTCGAGCGAGCGCCCCGCCCAGTCGATGGTCCGCTCCATCGCCCGCTCGGCCCGGTCGCGCTCGCAGGGATAGGGGACGCACTCGTCGAGGACCATCATCACGTCCGAGCCGAGCATCTCTTGAATCTCGACCGCACGCTCCGGGCCGAGGAAGAGCTCCGAGCCGTCGATGTGGGATTGGAACCGGACCCCGTCGTCCCCGACGGTAGAGAGCGAGGCGAGCGAGAAGACCTGGAACCCGCCGCTGTCGGTCAGGATCGGGCCCTCCCAGCCCATAAATCGATGTAACCCGCCGAGTGCCCGCACGTCTTCCGGCCCCGGCCGGAGGGTGAGGTGGTAGGTATTGCTCAGGATCATCGCCGCGCCGGACTCCTCGACCAGCGGCGGGATCATCGCCTTGACCGCCCCCTGGGTGCCCACGGGCATAAAGGCGGGCGTCGGGACGTCCCCGTGGTCGGTCTTGAGCACCCCGGCTCGGGCGCCGGTGTGCCGGTCCTCGTGTTCCAACATAAATTCAACGGGCATCCGCTTCTGCTCTCCAGTGTTCTCTCTCAGCCGCCGGCCGTTTCGCCGGGGTCGGCATTAGTCGGCGAGTGGTCGCCCCCGTCTTCCAGCTCGTACGCGCTTCTCAGCTCGGCCCCCGGATAATATGCTTCCAGTATCTGCCGGAAGTCGTTCCCCGCCTCGGCCATGCCCCGGGCGCCCCACTGACACATGCCCACGCCGTGGCCGAAGCCGCGTCCCTGGAAGACGTAGCGGTCGCCGTCCCGCCGGACCCGGAACAGCGTGCTTCGGACGACCATTCCCCCCACCCGCTGCCTGAAAGCGGCCCCGGTCATCGACACCGGCGGCTCGTCGCCCCGCCGCACGTCCACCTGGGTGACTCGGCCGTCGGGGGACCTTTGTGCGATCTGAATGCCGGTGGCCCCCTCGACGCCCAGTTTGGCCAACGTCTCCTGCCGGGGAATCCGCTGCGTCCACTCGAACTCGCGGCTGTCCTCGCAATACGTACAGGGGACCGGTTGGATGGGCGAGCGGGGGTCGCCGAGCGCGGACAGCGGGTCGGCGGTGTGTCCGCCGCAGCAGGAATGGTAATAGGCGGCGAAGGGCCAGCCCCGGTGGTAAAGGGCCAGGGCGGCGGTGGCCAGGACGGCGGCGTCGGTCGTGCCCTTCTCGGCGTCCAGCCCGGCATACCGCTGGTCGGCGGTGGTCGAAACCAGGTCGTAGTCCCTGTCTGCCCGTGCCCGCATCCTGGCGAGTGCGTAGGTTCTTGCGGCGACGGCCTGGGCCTGCAGCGCCGCCTCCGGCCAGTTCGTGTACATCTCGCCCGGTACAACGCCCCGGAGATAGCCCTCCATGTCGACCAGGTTGATCGCCCGGAGGCCGTCGGACCCGGGAGCAATGAGCAGCGACCCGCGATAGGAGGACCCGTCGAGCCGGAACGGCACGTCCTGCGGGATGAACTCGACGATGCCGGGTGCCCGGGCGATCACCCCGCTCACGCTGATATCACCGCGCTGGTAGGTCACCACGGTCGTGGCAAGTCCGTCGCCGGCCGCGAGCTCCTCCGTTTCGTCCGAATCGGTCCGAAGGACGATGCGGTAGGGGCCCGGGATCCGCACTTCCGCCCGGTCCCGCCCCCTGAGGAGCAGGACCCGGACGGTGGGCACGCCTTCGGGCGGGGGCTCGATCTCGATCCGACGGGTACAGGCGTTCGGGGCGAGCGCCAGCGCGGCGGCCGTGGCGAAGGTGATGAGCGGGCGTAGATATCTGGCGGGGATGGCCGGTGCCGGCCGGGCCGGGCTCACTGGATTATCGGCGTAACCGGCCACGGTACACCTCGACTCTGGTATCTTTATACCGCTCGTACTCGCTGAAGATGCAGCCGCAGTACTGCTGCCGATACAAGCTCAGCTTCCGGGCGGTCTCGCGCCCGTGCTCGGCCCTGCCCCGCAGGTCCTCATACAGGAATGCGACACCGAACTCGGCCGCGGCCTGTTCGCCGGCGGCTCGAATGGCGTCGGGGTCCTGATGCGGGCTGGCGATCATCGTAGTGGAGAACGCATCGGCCCCGCGCTCGGCGGCCAGCCGGGCGGTCCGGCCCAGCCGCTCGCGATAACAGACCGGGCACCGTCCCGATCCGGTCGGCCCCACCTGTTCGAGGAACCGGACGAGCCCGTATTCGGAATCCTGCTCGGCGTCCAGCCCTTCGCGTTCGGCATACACTTCGAACGCTTTCAGCCGCTTCCGGAACTCGATCAGGGGGTGGATGTTGGGGTTATAGAAGAACGGGACCACGTCGCCCCGCTCCTGGAATACGTCCAATGTCCCGGCCAGGCACGGTGCGCAACAGGTATGAAGAACGGTGTTCATTCCGGCTCGGTCACCAGTTAGGCGCCCCTCGGAGGTCGATGATGCGCGGTCCGCCGCGGCTGTTCGGGATACCCTTTCAGCCGGAGGTCACAGGCGGCGATGGGCGCAGGGCCGGGCCCTGTTATTCCTCCTCGTCGTACTCGTCCTCTTCGCCGAACTCGTCGTCGGCGAGGTAGAGGTCGACTTCGCCCAGCTTGTCCCGGATTTCCTGGAGCGAGGTGCGCCCGAAGTTCCGGGCGGCCAGCAGTTCGTCCTTGGTCTTATCGGTCAGATCGCCGATGGTCTTGATCCCCAGCGTTTCGAGGCATCGTTGCGCCCGGACAGACAGCTCCAGTTCGTCGATCCCGTGCCGCAGAATGTCCTTGCTGGCTTCCTCCTCGGCTCTCTCGAGTGCGATGCGCACCCGCCGGGTGACCTCGTCCATGTTCTCCTCCTCGAACATGCCGAGCCGGAGGTTCTTGCTGATGAGCACGTCCTCGATCTCGGCCAGCGAGGTCTCGCCGAAGTTCTTGTAATCCAGAAGCTCCGCCTCGGTCTTCTTGACCAGGTCGCCCAGGGTGCGGATGTTCATCTTGATCAGGCAGTTGCGGCTTCGGACGGAGAGCTCGAAGTCGGCGATCGGCATCTGGAGCACCTCGACGCGCCGCTGGACCTCCTTCTGCATGTCATCGTCCACGATGGTGTCGAACGAGGCGACGGCTTCCTCATAATACAGTCGGGCACGCGGGTCGGTGGGCCGCACCCGCATCACTCGCTCGAAGCATTCGGACGCCTTGTCGTAACGGCCCTTGTCCTCATAGAGGGTGCCCAGGTTGATGAGGGCGCCGATGTAGCTCTCGTCCTGCTCGACAATCTCCTCGTAGAGCTGGATGGCGGTGGCCTCGTCGCCGACGAGGTTGGCGTTGTAGGCCAGGCGGAACTTGGCCTTCGACGCGCCGGGGTCGGCCTCGAGCGCCCGCTGGTAGTCCTCTTCGGCCTCGTCGTACAGCCCTTCGATGTCGTGGGCAAGCCCGCGGAGATAGGCCGCGTCCGCCGCGTACTCTTCGTTTTCGGCAACCTGATCGAGCAGCTCGTGCCCTTCGTCCAGGTCGCCCAGCTTGATCCGGGCCTCGGCGACGAGGAGAATGCCCTCCGGGTCGGACGGATTGGACGACAGCACCTTTTCGGCGTGTTCCAGCGCCCGCGCGTTGTGGTCGAGTTCGAAGTAACAGAGCGCGAGGAAGAAGTTGCTGTCGGCGGTGGAGACCGAGGCGTCGAGCGGCTCGATGGCCGCCCTCGGCTTGCCCAGCATCCACAGGGCGATGCCGCGTTTCAGGTTCGCCTTGCTGTCGGTCAGCGAGCCGCGCACGTCGGACGACTCGTCGGCCAGCTCGTCGATCAGGCCGTTCAGTTCGTCCCGCAGCGCCTCGCTCCGGCATGCTGCGGGCCGAACGTCGATCAGCTCGCGTCGTTCGGTATCGTCGTTAATAATGAGGGATCGCACGTCCAATGCGGTTTCGGTCCCTTCGGGCATCAGTCCTTCTCCAGGATTCGGGGATCATCTGCTAAGTCCCGCGCTCGTTGCGCGGCCCGGTTGCACCGGAAAGCGGTATTATAATCAAGTTGAACGATAAAACAAGCTTTTCGAGGGTGTCCCGCCCGCTCGTTTCTGATATAATAAGAAGCGGTGGGGAGCTAACCGCCGCTCTCAACCGGCGGGATATGAGCCCACCCCACGGGATGCCCGGTGCCACTCCCCCACCGGCCCCAGGGCTCTGCTCCCCACCATTTTTTATCTCTCCCCGCGATCCGCCAATCCGTTCGACACCGCCTGCGCTTCCGAGATGTGCCCTGCCCTCATCGAGCTGCGGGCCAACATATGCCGGAGCAGAGGCGGCCCCGGTCAACTGTTGTCGATGACCTTGCCGAACTGCTGGTGGAAGAGCCGCGAATACAGGCCGCCGCGACGGAGCAGGTCCTCGTGCCGGCCGATGTCCACCACCCGGCCCCCGTCCATCACGACGATCTTGTCCGAGCTGAGGATGGTGGAGAGCCGGTGTGCGATGATGAGCGAGGTGCGGCCGCTGAGCAGCGTCTCCAGCGCTTCCTGTATGAGATATTCGGAGGTCGCATCAAGATTGCTCGTCGCCTCGTCGAGGATGAGGATGTCGGGGTCTTTCAGCAGGGCGCGTGCGATCGAGATTCGCTGTTTTTCGCCGCCGGAGAGCCGGAAGCCGCGCTCGCCGACGATCGTCTCGTATCTGTCGGGCAGGGACTCGATGAAATCGTGGATATGGGCAGCCCGGCAGGCAGCCGTCATCTCGTCCAATCCGGCGTCGGGGTTGGCGTAGAGCAGGTTTTCTCGGATGCTGGCGTGGAACAGGAAAGTCTCCTGTGTGACCATCGCCATGTGCCGCCGGAGCGCCTCCTGGTCCAGGTCGCGGAGGTCGTGCCCGTCGAGGGTGATGCGTCCCTCGTCGGGGTCGTAGAACCGGGGCACGAGATAGGTGATGGTCGTCTTTCCCGCGCCGCTGGGTCCGACGAGCGCCGCCTGCTCGCCCGGCTCGATGGTAAAACTCACGCCGTTGAGGGCGAACGGATCGGGGCGGGCCAGGTCGCCGTTCTCTATGTCGGTGAAGATGGAAAGCGGCGTGGGGTAGGAGAAGCCGACTCCCTCGAACTCGATTCGGCCCCGGACCGGCTCCGGTGCCAGCCCGTCGGGCTTGTTCTCGACATCCGGCGAGAGGTCGAGGTACTCGAAGATTCGGTCGAACACGGCCACCGCCGCCTGGATATCGACGTACACCGTCGCCAGTTGCACCAGCGGGCGGTAGAGCAGGGTGAGCAGTGCGGCGAACGCGACCAGCAGCCCGGTCGTCAGCTCCTCCCGGATCACCTCGCGGCCGCCATACCAATAGATGAGCGCCGGGCCGACGGCGCTGAACACGCTGAGGATCATGAACAGCCATCGCCCGACGACCGCCTGCTTGACGCCCAGGTCGCGCACCTCGGCGCTCCGGTCGGAGAAGTCCTCGGCGTCGGCGTCCTCCTGGCTGAATATCTTGGTGAGGATCGCCCCGCTCACGTGCAGCCGCTCGCTCATAAACGCGAGCAGCGACGCCTGGCTCTCCTGGGTGCGGGTGGACAGGCGCCGTCGGATGCGGCCCACGATCCGCGACGGCAGGTAGAAAGCGGGCACAATGGCGACCGCCATCAGGGCCAGCCGCCAGTTCATCGAGAACAGGGCGATCGAGGTCGCGGTCAGAGCCGCCAGGTTGCTCGCGATGGCCAACAGAGTCCGCGTGGTCACGTCCTGAACGGCGTTCACGTCGTTGTTGATTCGCGACACGATCTCGCCCGAGCGAGTCGAGGTGTAGAAACCGAGCGACTGCTGCTGCAGATGGCGGTACAGCTCGTTCCGCAGATCGTACATGATGCTCTGCCCGGTCTTGGCGGTCAGCGTCTGCTGGAGCACACTGATCAGCCCGCTGGCTACGGCCAGCCCGACCATCGCCCCGGCGAGCAGGAGGAGCAGCCGCTGGTCCTCCCGGGGGATGGCCAGGTCGATGATCCCGGCCACACAGATCGGGGGCAGGACGTTCAGCCCGGCGATGGCGCCGACACACATCAGGATGACCACCCACCACTTCCAATACGGCTTGAAATAGGCGGCGATCCGCCGCAGGGTCACCCTTCGAATGCCGCCCGACGGCCGGCCCGAGTCCGGCCGGCTGAAATGGCGGTGCAGCCCGTAGGTGCGGGTGATGCCGCCCGTCGTGCTCATCACTCCTCGCAGGCCCCTGGGCATCAGCCCTCCCCCTTTCGCCGCCGCAGCCGCAGTCGCCGCCGCAGCTTGGTCAACAGGCGGATGAGCTGCCGTTTCTCCTCGGTGGTCAGGCAGTCGGTCAGCTCCGACAGCAATT
>PWKM01000299.1 GCA_003559755.1 Planctomycetota bacterium | reverse complement strand
TGAACCGGATCGACCGGGCCGGGCCGGGCAGGTCGCCTGCCTCGATCATCCGGCGGATGCACCGGGCCGCCTCGACGATGGCGGCGCAGCCGGAGGCGTTGTCGTTGGCCCCGATCTCGAACTGGTGCCCGATGGCCACGATCTCGTCGTCGCCGGAGCCGGCCAGCCGGGCCGAGACGGCCGGGATGGTCCCCTCGTAGAGCTCGGCGTCCACGGTCATCCGCAGCCGAAGGTCGGGCCGTTCGTTCGCCAGCCGTTCGAGCTCTCGGCCCATCGCCGGCGAAATGTTGAAGCCCGGCAGCGGCTGGTCCTGTTTCGTCATCGCCCAGTCGGTGGTCTCGGACCAGGCGTTGTTCCAGCAGACGCAGTTCTCGAAATCGTCGCCCTCGCGCTGGAAGCCATACGAGCCGATGACGCCGAGAGCGCCCTTCTCGACGGCCGGGCGCTTGACGGTCGCGGGCTTGCTGCGGGTGTAGAGGAATTGGCCGGCGAGGTCGGCGGCCTCGCGCTCTTCGTCCGAGAGTTCGTCCCAGAGCACGACGCCGCCGGTCAGGCCCTCGGGCGGGGTCGGACCGCACCACATCACGACGGCGTTCGGCTCGTCGGCCCGGCGGATGATCGTCCGCGCCGCGTCTGTCGGCTCGACGATCTCGAGCGCGGCCTCCCGGACATCCCAGGCGAGCGGTGCGACGAAATCGGCATAGACCGTCTCGCCGTCGGCGGCGAACTCGACGACCTCCGCCTCGTCACAGCCGACCGCCTTGAGCTCGTCTGCGGTCCGGCGGGCGCTCTCGAGAAACGTCGGGAAGGTGAACAGGCGGTCGAGGTCCCGGATCGCCGCCAGCGTCCTCATCAGGTCGTCCATCGACAGGTGTTTTTCGACCCGGTCGATCAGCTCGTCAATGCGCCTCATGTCGGCTTCCAATGCGATCTCCTTTGCTCCGTGTTATCGATGCCGGTTACATCATAATCGGTATGGCCGTCGGGCGAAAGGGCGGGCCGGATCGTGGGATGCCGGTCGGCGAGGGCGAGGGGCAGACGGCTCGGACCCCCGGATGTCGGGGCCGATGGGCTCGGCGGGATGCGTCAACGTTCGGTTTTCAGCGGCGGCGTTTTCGGGCGAGGAGCAGTCCTGCGGCCACGGCGAACAGGGAGCCGGGCTCCGGGATGGGCGGTGTGGTGCCGCAATGTGCCGCCCCGTCGTTCCCGCACGACTGCGAGTAGAACAGGGCGAAGTCGGTGCTGAAGCCGAGGCCGATCGCGGACCGATCGACCCAGCCGGTTATCCGCCAGGCGTCCTCCTCGTACCAATCCTGGGCGTCTTCGTCCCAGTTCCAGTACGGCTCGTAGGTCCAGTTGACCCCGCTCCGGCCCGTGACTTCCTCCTCGAAGCCCTTGATGAGCGTCATGTAGCTGTTCTGGGTGAAGTCGCCGTCGGGCTGCTCGGGCCAGTACCAGTAGTCATTATCGCGCATGAACTCTTCGTATTCTTCGTATGTCCCGGTCGCGAACTCGGCGTTGAGGTAGAGGTTCCCCTCGGTCACTTCCGGCCAGACCTCGCCCGGGTACTTCTGCTCGACCACGTTCCCGTGGGTGGTGAGAGCGATGGCGTATCGGCTGATGCCATCCGGGTCAGACGGTTCGGCGAACGGGTCGCAGCTCCCGACGACGATCCACAGGTCGCCGGGCACCTGGCGTGCCGAGTCGCTGTACGAGTCCGGCCCGTCGATGCCGTCTTTCGGGAGGTTCTGCCAGATGCTGAACTCGAGGCGGTCGTGTGTAATCCGGGCACCGACCTCCCAGACCTCGTAGGGGAGGTCGTTCGCATCGCCGATGTCCCAGCCGCTGTCGTTGTAATAGTCGAGAGTGAACTCGAACCCGTTCTCGTAACGGGTCCCGCCGGGCTGGTCCGACGGCCAGGGCGGGTTGTATGCGTTCGCCCCTGCGGTGACGGCCAGGACGAACGCGAAGCAGGCGGCAAAGGATATGAGTGTACGCATCTTTCGCCCTCGTGATAAAGTTGTGTTCATTTTCAGAAGACGTTCCATCCCTTCAGGGATATTTGTTGCTCGTTCCGACGAGATTCCACGTCGATGTTGCCGAAAAGCAACACCGCAAACCTCGTTCTTCTCACATTGCCTAATACTGCAAATATCGTGCCAAACCGCCTGTATTTGGGCGACTATTTTGTAACCGACTGCTGCCAATCGGGTTACGGCAAATCATCGGATCGGCTGTTTTGCGGGAAAAAACGGGCCATGTTGCAAAAAATGGACATGGAAACCGTCCAGTGAGCCGTATAATGCCGTAAGCCCTTATGCGCCTAGCGGATAACCCATGTTGCTTTAAAGCAACATGGGCGGGGCGAATGGTGCTTTTTCGCAACATCTCAGCCCCAGCCGTCGTCCCCCGGAAAGACGTTCTCGAACGTCCGGCTCTCACGCGGCCTCGCCATCATGTCGGCGACGGTCGCCCGCCAGGTCTGGTAGTGGCCCGTCTCCTTGTGCCGGGCGGGATCGTCGGCGGTGCAATACACCTCGACGAGCACGAAATGGGCGGGGTCGTCGGTGTCCTGGACCACGTCGAACCGCGCGATGCCCGGCTCGCAGACGCTGTTCTGCGCGTTGAGCAGGGTGGCGTCCTTGAACGCATCGACGCAGTCCGGCTTGACATATACATCCACGTGTACGATCAGCATGGCCTTCCTTTCTCACGGTTCGCTCACAGGCATATCAATCTGTTGCCTCGGGTGCATTGTAACGAAGAGCCGGACCGAAATCATTCCCCGGCCGGCCCTCCGCCGCCTTGCGGGAACAGCCCCCCCGGCCTACAATACCCCGGCCAGCAGGAGAAGGAGGAGCACTGCCAATGTCGGAAGAGACGAGACGTGTTCTGATGGTTGACGGGGCCGGCCGGTTCGCCGTCGACGAGGCCCCCATCCCCGAGCTGCTGCCGGGCACCGTGCTGGTCGAGGTGAAAAGCTGCCTGGTCAGCCCCGGCACCGAACTGGGCGGTGTCTCCTCCAAGCGAAGGAGCCCCGACCTCGCACGCGGCGCCCGCCCGTTCGGGTACGGGAACGCCGGGGTGGTGCTCGAGGTCGGCGAGGGCGTCGAGGAGTTCGAGCCGGGGATGCGGGTGTCCTGTATGGGCAACGGCTATGCGCTCCACGCCTCGCACGCGGTCGTCCCGGTCAACCTCACCGTCCCCATCCCCGACGGGCAGAGCTTCGACGCGGCCGCCTTCGGCCACCTGGCGGCCACTGCGCTGTGGGCCGTCCGCCGAGCCGGTGTGGAGCTGGGCCATTCCGTGGCCGTCTTCGGGCTCGGGCTGGTGGGCCAGTTGGCTGCCCAGCTCGCCCGGATCGCCGGGGCGCACGTGATGGGCATCGACCGGTTCGCGATGCGGACGGAGATCGCCGCCCGGTGCGGGGCCGACCTGGCGGTGGACGCCGCCGTGGACGACCCGGTCGAGAAGGCGGCCGCGTTCAGCCGCGGGCGAGGAATAGACGCGGCGATCCTGGCGTTCGGCGGCGACGCGAACGAAGCCGTCGACCAGGCGGTCCGCATGCTGAAAACCGCCCCCGACGGCCACAAGTACGGCTGCATAACCATCGTCGGCGGGGCGACGTTCGAGGCGGAGTTCCCCACCCGGTTCGGCAACATCGACATCCGCCCCTCCTCCCGGCCCGGCCCCGGATACCACGACAAGGCCTGGGAGCACGGGGCCGATTACCCCCCGGTGTTCGTGGAATGGACCACCCGCCGGAACATCGAGGAGTGCCTCCGGGCCGAGGCCGAGGGGAAACTCGATCTGGAATCGCTCATCACACATCGGTTCCCGCTCGAACGCGGGCCCGAGGCCTGCGACCTGCTGGTGAACCACCCCGACCGGGCGTTCGGAGTCATTCTCAACCCCTGACCGCGGAGGCGACCGTGCCCAAGCCGACTGACATCAGCGTCAAGGAAGTGCTCGTCGAGTTCAAGGACCACCCCTACCGATGCCCCATCAAGTTCGGCGGCAAAACGGGCACCCACTCCACCGACCTGCACACCGTGGTCGCCGTCGAGACCCGCAGCGGCAAGACCGCCGACGGATACGGCGCGATGCCGATGGGCACGGCCTGGTCGTTCCCGGCGGACGAGATCGATGACGGCCGCAAGCTGGAGCTGATGAAGGAGCTGGCCCGGCGGATATCGCAGATGCTCCCGGACGTGCTGGCCGGCCAGCCGGTCCACCCCATCGACCTGGCCCACGTCTTCGAGCCCGAACTGTTCGACACGGCGCGGGAGCTCGGCGAAAAACACGGCCTCCCGGTCCCCGTCCCCAGGATGTTCGCCCTGGTCGCGGCAAGCGCGTTCGACGCGGCCGTCCACGATGCGTTCGGAAAGGCGAACGGGATCAACGTCTATCAGGGCTACGGCCCGGAGTTCATGACGCACGACCTGGCGAAGTACCTGGACGACGATTTCGTCGGCGAGTATCCCGACATCTACACCCGCCGCGATCCGACGCCGAGGATGCCGCTCTACCACCTCGTCGGCGCGGTCGACCCGCTGACCGACTCCGATATCGAGGAACCGGTCGGGGACGGCCTGCCCGAGACCCTGGCGGAGTGGATCGACGCCGACGGGCTGACCCACCTCAAGATCAAGCTGAACGGCGACGACCTCGCCTGGGACGTGAACCGGGTGATGGCCGTCAACCAAGTGGCCGAGGCGGCCGACGCCGGCCGGCCCTGGCACTACTCGCTGGACTTCAACGAGCGGTGCGAGACGGTCGAGTACCTGCTCGAATTCATCGCCCAACTGGGCGAGCAGGCGCCCGCCGCGCTCGACCGCGTCCAGTACATCGAGCAGCCGACCCGCCGCGACCTCGAGGCCGACCGCGACAACGAGATGCACGCCGCCGCGAAACTCAAGCCGGTGGTCATCGACGAGGCCCTGCTCGACTACGACACCCTGCTCCTCGCCGAGTCGATGGGCTACTCGGGCGTCGCACTCAAGGCGTGCAAGGGCCAGTCCCAGTCGGTCGTGCTCGCCGCCGCCGCCCAACATCGCGGCCTGTTCCTCTGTGTGCAGGACCTCACCTGCACCGACGCCGCCTACCTGCACTCGGTCGGCCTCGCCGCACACATCCCGACCGTCGCCGCCGTCGAGGGCAACGGCCGCCAGTACTGCCCCGCCGCCAACCGCGGCTGGGACGAACTCGTCCCCGGCGCGTTCAACGTCGAGGACGGCACGATCCGGACCGCCGAGCTGACCGGCCCCGGGCTGGGCTGTGTCCCGCCCGGACGCGAGCGAGACATCCTGACGAAAGGGCTGTGAACGTGGAAGCCTGTGTCTTCAGCAAGCACCTCCAGGACGACGACTTCGCCGCACTCGGCCGGGCGCTCCGGGGCATCGGCGTGGACGCGGGCGGTCGGACCGCCGACCGGGCCTGCCCGCAGGTCCGGCAATTCATCCGCTTCTTCGAACAGGTCTGGGAGGCAGCCGAATGAAACGTTCGCTCGCCGCTTATCTGATCATCCTCGGCGTGGCGACCGCCGGAGCGGCGGGGACGCCGACCTATCGCCCCGAGGAAACCCGCTATCCCCACCGGGCACGCTGTGCCCTCAACCTGCTCGAGATCGGCCAGCGAGTCCAGACCTACGTCCTGGCACGCGACGGCGAGTACCCGCCCGCACTGTCGGCCGTGTTCGCACTGCCCGGGACCACCGGCGAGGAGATGCAGAGCTTGATCTGCCCCGCCGCCAGGCGACGGGTCAGCCGCGACGAACTCGTCACCAACTATGCATACGTCCACCTGAAGACGCCCCCCGAACTGCCGCCGCTGAGCGGCCCGGAGGACGAGCCCGATGAACCCGACGAGAACGAACCGGATGACCCGAACGCTGACGAGCACAACGAGGCGGATGAGTTCGAGCCGTTCATCATGGTCTTTGACGCCGACCCGGTCCACCAGCAGGGCCGGAACGTCCTGTTCTCGGACCTCGAGGTCGAGTATATGCCGGAGGCCGAGTTCCAGGCCCTACTCGCCGAGCAGAGGTACCGGTTCGAGCGGGAAGGCCGCGAGTACGAGATCGTGTGGGAAGACTCGATCGCCCTGACCGAGCAGCAGTACCGGGCGCTTCGCCGGCCCGCCCCGTTCCACCTCCGCTCCCCCCACTTCCTGATAACGCTCGGGCTACTCGCCGCCATCGCCGGCGTCCTGCTGGCGCTCGCCGCGCTCAAAAAGAAACAGCAGGCGGAGAGCGGAAACACACCGTAACAATGCCGCCGGGGCCCGCCCGCGCTCGAATCGTTCGCGAACAGGCGTGTATGTGCATCGGGAAAACATTACCTTTTTTTCTCTTGACAACGGTTGAGTTGTGCTAAAATTATCTGTCCGGAAGGAACGCCTGGCGGGGGCTTACCCATTGCCCGTGTGGCGGTGGCGACGCGGAGCGAAGACAGAAGGAGGATGCGATGAATTATGCACGGACGATCGGTCGGGTTCTGGTGGTGGCCCTGG
>PWKM01000046.1 GCA_003559755.1 Planctomycetota bacterium | reverse complement strand
CTCATATACTTCCGTTTCTTCACAATGGTGTTGCACGACCTCGGCCTGGTCAACTTCACCGAACCCGCCCCGAACCTGTTCTGCCAGGGCATGCTGTGCAAGACGGCTTACTACTGCCCCCGGCATAAGTGGCTGCACGAAGACGACGTTGATCGGGACGGGCCGACCTGCCGGAAATGCGGGTCCGAGGTGAGCGCCGAGATGACCAAGGTCAGCAAGACCAAGCTGAACACCATCGACCCGGACGTGGTGCTCAACGAGCACGGCGCCGACGCCATTCGTCTGATGATCCTTTCGGACACCCCGCCCGACCGCGACCAGCCGTGGAGCGAGGAAGGGCTCGAGGGGGCGGGCCGTTTCCTGCGCCGGCTGTGGTACGCCGTCCACGAGAACCTTGATGCCATCAAAGAGGCCGCACCCTTCGAAGGCGATCCGTCGGCACTCGAAGGCGACGACCGCGAGTTGTGCCGGGCCGTCCACGAGGCGATCCGGAGCGCGACGGAAGACTACGAGCAGACCCGCCATTTCAACACCGCCATCGCCCGGGTGTTTGAACTGACCAATGCCGTCAAATCTGCGAAGGGGGCGGGGCCGGCGGTTCTGCGGCTGGCCTATGAGACAATTATCAAGGTTCTCGCGCCTATCACCCCCCACGTGTGTGCCGAGCTGTGGTCCGTGCTGGAAGGGGAGGGAGCTGTCGTGGATGCTCCCTGGCCGGAATGCGACGAGCGGGCTCTGGAACGGGAGGCGGTCGAGATCGCTGTACAGGTCAGCGGGAAACTGCGGGGCCGGGTGCGCGTGCCGGTTGATGCCGACGAGAACGAGGTGAAGGAGACGGCGCTCTCGGACGACAACGTGTGCCGCCATCTCGAGGGGAAAGAGGTGGTCAAGACCATCGTCATCCCCGGTCGTCTGGTCAATATCGTCGCGAGATGAATACTCGTCTGAAGGCACATCCCCATCCGGGCATCCCATAAACCAGAGCCGGGCGCGCATTCAAGTCGTCTTTGATTCGCAATTCAGCGATAGCGCTTTGCGTTATGTGGGAAGCCGGAGCATGTGTGGGGATCAAGCCGGATTGCTCAGGCGGCGCACTGCTCTCCGTCGCTTTTGAGTCCAAGCCGCGAGATATGGAAACCGGCGGATGGCCCCCGTTCGGCTTCGTCAGGAGGCGGGCGTGTCGTCCGTGTCTTCAGGTTCTTCCCGGTTCTGGGCGTCGCGCACCTGTTCCGCCATCTTCTTCCCGGGCTTGAAGGTCACCACCTTGCGGGCGGGTACGCTTACTTGCCGGCCGGTTTTCGGGTTTCTGGCTTTCCGGCGGGCGCGCTCTTTCACTTGGAATATGCCGAAATCGCGGAGTTCGAGCCGCTCTTCGGCGGCAAGTGTCTGGATGACCGTATCGAGGAATTCCTGGACGACGTTCTTGGTGTCGCCCTGGTGAAGGTCGTACTTCTTTGCGATATGCTTCACGATGTCTTTTTTCGTGACGGACATAAGAGCTCCTCAAGACAAAAAGGGAGTTCAGGCCGGGGGAAAAACTGGCTTTTCATAGTGGGCAAATTTATCATGTCTGATGATGTATGTCAAGCCCAAGGTGGAATTTGTGTCGCATCGTGGTCTTCTCGATCAGGGGTTCGGCATTGGCCCGCTATTCCGGCAGGTCGGGCGGAAGGTTCTTGAGACTGGGTACACCGTTAGCGATTCATGCATCGACGGATTCGTGTGATGCCTCGTCCCTCCTGGCGATCCCGAACGGCGATACACGTTTCCCGCTGCTTCGATTGAATGCAGGTGTTCAGATAGTTTGGACAGCGACCGGCTCAGTCGATGACCACACAGCCCTTTCCCAGGACCTGCCGCGGGATGTCTTCGAATTCCAGTTTGAGAACACATATCGAGGCGAGCTGGTCCGGGCAGGCCTCGGGCAGGCCCTTCAGCACGAGGCGGTCGTCGGTCTGCTCAAATCTGATCTCGTCCCCGCCGTCGAGGTATGATGCCCGTTTCAGTGGGGTCTGCAGGCCGCCGATGGCGAGCTCCGAACCCGGCCAGCGATTGCACCAGAAATAGGCGGTGCGGCCCTTGAGCGTCCATCGTCCGGTGGGGACATTTTCGAGGTGCCCGTCTGTTCGTTCCGTGAGCCCGTAAACCGCTTCCCCGTTCCTGTTCAGCCATTCGCCGACCGTGGCCAGCCGCTCGATCGCTTCTTGTGGGACCGAACCGTCCGGTGCGGGTCCGACGTTGAGCAGCAGGTTCCCGCGTCCGCCGGCCGCCGTTCGGAGCATGTGCAGCACATCGCGGGCCGAATGCCAGTCGATGGCGCTGGGCATGTATCCCCACGAGCCGTTGAACGTCATGCACGCCTCCCAGGCCCGGCCGGGCTCGGCCGCTCGTACCGATTCCTCGGGCGTTCCGAAATCCTCGGGCAGCTTGGCCCGATCATTGATGAGGATGCCCGGCTGGAGCTCGCGGATCATCCCGTTCATCTTTTCGCTCTCCCACGCCTCGGCGTCGGGCAGCGGCCAGGAGACATCGTGCCAGAAGATGTCGATCTTTCCGTAGTTCGTGCATAACTCGCGGATGCAGCCCTGGATGTAATCGAGGAACCGACGTCGGGCCGACTCGTCGTGGAGGCATGCCACGCCGTCCGGATGGTGCCAGTCCATCAGCGAGTGGTAGAAGCCGATACGGAGGTCTTCCTCGCGGCAGGCGTCGACGAACTCGCGAACGAGATCGCGGCCGGGGGCGTGGTGGACCGCGTTGTAATCGGTCATCTCGGTATCCCAAAGACAAAAGCCCTCGTGGTGCTTTGTGGTCATAACCGCGTACTTCATTCCGGCGGTTCGGGCGAGTTGGGCCCACTTCCGCGCCGGCAGCGGTCCGGGCCGCCAGGCGTCCGCCAGTTTCTCGTATTCTTTAACCGGTATCCGCTCCCGGTTCATCACCCACTCGTGCCTTCCCAACAGCGAGTACAGGCCCCAGTGGACAAACAGGCCGAACCGGGCCTTCACAAACCACTCGATACGCCGGTCACGTTCACACTGCGTCGAAACGTCCGCCATTGTCTTGCCTCCTGTCTGAAGTTGGGATGATTATTGCGAATTGATTGCCCGCGTGCAAGTCGTCTCCGCCGATTTTCCAAGTTGTGCCAAGCACCCCGGGCCGATATAATCTCCCAAATGGAGAGCCGGGAACTGAAACTTGCGGATATGCGGGAGCCACTGAACGGGCTGCCGCTGGTCTTTCGGCACCGTGTGCTGTACGGCGAGGTCGACAAGATGAACGTGGCCTACGGCAGCCATTATCTGACGTGGTTCGAGCGTGCCCGGAACGAATATCTCCGGTTGTGCGGCGTGCCGTACACCCACATCGAAGAGAAGGGGCTGATCCTCCCGGTGACCGAGAGCCGTGTGTGGCACATCAATCCCGTTCGCTATGATGATGAGATTGACCTGCGGGCGGCGGTGATCGACTGTACGAAAGTGGTGGCCACCTTTCTGGTGGCCATCGATCTCGATGGCCGACGTGCCGCCGCCGGTTATACCCGCCACGCCTGCCTGAACGCCGAACGACGCCCGACCCGCCTGCCCGGTTGGCTTCGTGAAAAGATTGTGCGCCGGCTGGATGTCGGCATCTGAGTCCTTCGTTCCGGCGGCCGATCGGTGCTGTTCGGTGGGCCGTTTGCGGGAGCTTATCGGCCGCTTGACCGGTCATTGTCGGGCCCGATTGTCGAGCTTGACGGAACGGTCGTTCCGTGATAGGGTGGTGCCGGTGGCAGAGGCCACCGACGAACGGGAATATCCGGCCGTGCTTAGCGGGGACTTAGCGGCCCCCTGAATACCGATTTCATCGGTATGACCTGCAAACCGCTACAGCAGGGTGAAGCTCCTCCTGAGGCACTTCGCCCGCGGTCGATCCCGGCTCGCAAGTGGTGTTGAAAGCTGGGTCCCGTGCAACAGGGCGGCGTGAACCTGGTCAGGGCCGGAAGGCAGCAGCCATAAGCGTCCAGTCCTGTGTGCCGCGGGGCTGCCTGGCCGGAGCTAACTGCGTGTCGGGGCGGTCGCGAGCCGTGTCGAGGGAGGACCGCACGGCCTTTGAACTCGAGCCGGCATGCGGGTATTGCCTGCCCGAAACGGGGCAGGCGTGCCCGATGTCGGACCTCGTCGATCATCGGAAGATGTGAATATGTCTTACCAGGTGCTGGCAAGGAAATATCGGCCTCGCACGTTTGACGAGGTGATCGGACAGGAGAGCGCGGCGGAGACTCTCCGCAACGCGATCCGGTCCGACCGGGTGGCCCACGCATACCTGTTCTCCGGGCCGCGCGGCGTGGGCAAGACATCGATGGCCCGCATCCTTGCCAAAGCTCTCAACTGCGAGACCGGCCCCACACCCACCCCCTGCAACGAGTGCCCGATCTGCCGAAGTATCGACACCGGCGACGACGTGGACGTGGTCGAGATCGACGGGGCCTCGAACAACAGCGTCGACCAGGTCCGGCAGCTCCGGGAGAACGCCCGGTATGCTCCCGCCCGCGCCGCCTTCAAAATCTATATCATCGACGAGGTGCATATGTTGAGCACGGCGGCGTTCAACGCCCTGCTTAAGACGCTGGAGGAGCCGCCGAAGCACGTCAAGTTTATCTTCGCAACCACCGAGCCCCATAAGCTGTTGGACACCATCAAGAGCCGCTGTCAGCGGTTCGATTTCCGACGCATTCCCTCCTCACGCATCGCCGACCACCTGAAGATGCTCTGCGAGAAAGAGGGGATCAACGCCGAAGACGAAGCTCTGGTCGCCGTCGCCCGGGCCGCACATGGTGGGATGCGAGACGCCGAGTCGCTGCTCGACCAGCTTGCCTCGCTCGCCGCAGACACCATCACCGCGGACGACCTGGCCCGCTTGGTCGGCGGGGTACCGCCGCAGACGGTCCTCGAGTTCCTCGAGGCGATTGCCGGACAGGACGCGAAACGGGCCATCGAGATGATCGACGAAACGCTCGCCAAGGGCGCGGCGGACGATGAACTCATCCAGCAGCTCGTCGACGGCTTCCGCGACCTGCTGCTGGCCAAGGTGGCCGGACCCGACACGGAACTGATCGACCGCGGCCCGGAGTTCAGGAAACAACTCGCCCAATTGGCAGATGGCTTCTCGACCGACGCTCTGATGTATCTCGTGCAGATGTTCGCCGAGACGAAAAAGAAGGCCCGGCAGAGCAGCCAGAGCCGCGTGGTGCTCGAACTGGCCGTCATCAAGGCGGCTCGCATCCATCAACTCCGGCCCCTCGACGAGCTCGTCGGCCAGGTGAAGAAGATGGGCAGCGGAGGCGCCGGCGGGAATCGGCGCAAAGCCGGGACGACCGCCCAGCGAACCACACGGAGCGCCGGCCCGTCGCCGACTCCGACCGTGGCGGAGAGCCCCCCCGGCCAGAGCGCCTCGGCCGACGGCGATGTGTGGACGCGGGCGTTGTCCGAGTTGGAGCAGCTCAATGAACCTCTCGCCATCATGATTCAAAAGGGATCCTGCACCCTGGAGCAGAGTGCCGTCGGTGCGGGGCAAGCCCGGTTCATCATCGAGCTCGATTCATTTGGGGTTCAGCAGGCGGAACAGAATCGGCAACTGCTGGAGCAGGCCCTGTCGAAAGCCCACGGCGGTCCTTGTTCTGTCGAGCTTCGGGCCGGGGCGACAAGTTCCGGGCCGCCCCCAAAAAAGGAGGCCGAGCCGAAGGGCGAGCACATCAAGAAGACGATAGCGATGTTCAACGGGCGAGTTGTGCATACCAAGAACCAGACCGAGGAGGAGTCGAGAGATGGCTAAAGGCGGAAACCAATTCGGCAACCTGATGAAGCAGGCCCAGGAGATGCAGAAGAAGATGGCCCAGGTGCAGGAAGACCTGGCGAACCGAGTGGTCGAAGGGTCGGCCGGCGGGGGGATGGTCACTGCACAAGTCACCGGCAAGCTGAAGCTGGTCGCGCTCAAGATCGACCCCGAGGTGGTGGACCCGGACGATGTGGAAATGCTGGAGGACCTGGTCATTGCGGCGATATCGCAGGCGACGACCAAGGCCGAGGAGATGGCACAGGAAGAAATGGGGAAATTCGCCGGCGGTCTTGGGATGCCGGGTATGTTCTAAGGCGGCAGAATGGCCAGAGGACCGGATAGCATCGAAGGGTTGACCGCCGAGTTCGCCAAAATGCCCGGCATCGGCGTCCGCACCGCGCGTCGGCTGGCATTCTACATCCAGTCCGTCGGCGAGGCCGAGGCGGGCAAGCTGATCGAAGCGATCCGAGAGGTGAAAGAGCGGGCCAGGCGCTGCTCGGTCTGCTATAATGTCGCCGAACAGGACCCGTGCCCCATTTGCTCCGCCGGGAACCGCGACCGGTCAACGGTGTGCGTCGTCGAACGGGTGCAGGACCTGGCGATCATCGAGTCGAGCGGTAGTTACCGCGGCCTGTATCACGTCCTCGGCGGCCACATCGCACCGCTGGACGATGTGCACCCCGAGGACCTGAGCATCGATCTTCTGATGCGGCGGGTTGGTGAGGGCGGCATCGATGAGGTGATCATCGCCACCAACCCCGACACGG
>PWKM01000175.1 GCA_003559755.1 Planctomycetota bacterium | reverse complement strand
TCACCGCCTACATCCCCGGCGAAGGCCATAACCTCCAGGAGCACTCCATCGTGCTCGTCGAGGGCGGCCGCGTCCGCGACCTGCCCGGGGTCCGCTACCACATCGTCCGCGGCACGCTCGACACCAGCGGCGTCGAGGGGCGCGGGCAAAGCCGCTCGAGGTACGGAGCCAAGAAACCATCGTAACCCGGACGGGGCCGGCATCGGCCCCGGTCCCGGCCAGAACAACAGAGGTCACGAGGCCCCAATGTCCAAGCAATTTGAATCGACGGAACGGTTCCTGAAACCGGACAGCAAGTACCAAAGCCAGCTCGTCGCCAAGTTCATCAACGCCGTGATGCTCGACGGCAAGAAGAACGTGGCCGAGCAGATCATGTACAATGCGCTCGACGAGATCAGCCGCCGCATGGACGGCGCCGATCCGCTCGAGGTGTTCGAGAAGGCGATCGAGAACATCAAGCCGAACATCGAGGTGCGGTCGCGCCGGGTCGGCGGAGCCACCTACCAGGTGCCCACCCCGGTGAACGAGAAGCGCCGGCTCAGTCTCGCCCTGCGCTGGATACTGGACGCCTGTCGCAAGAAGTCGGGCCAGCCCATGTACCGGCGTCTGGCGAACGAGCTGGTCGCCGCGTACAACCGCGAGGGCGCCGCGATGTCCGTCCGGGATAACGTCCACAAAATGGCCGAGGCCAACAAGGCGTTCGCCCACTTCGCCTGGTAATGATATCGAGTTCACCGGCCCGAGCCGGTCGCCGACACAGCGACCGGCTCGCCTTGTACGATAGGAGAAAACAATAGGCACCCAGACGCAAACCGCAGGACGACCGATGACCGCGTACAGCAAGAAACGAAATATCGGCATCATGGCCCACATCGATGCCGGGAAGACCACCATCACCGAGCGCATCCTGTTCTACACCGGCGTCGAGCACCGGATGGGCGAGGTCCACGACGGGACCGCGGTCATGGACTGGATGGCCGAGGAGCGCGAGCGGGGCATCACCATCTCCTCCGCCGCCACCACCTGCACCTGGAAAGACCACCTGATCAACGTGATCGACACCCCCGGCCACGTCGATTTCACCGCCGAGGTCGAACGCTGCCTGCGGGTGCTCGATGGAGCCGTCGCCGTGTTCTGCGGCGTCGCCGGCGTCCAGGCCCAATCCGAAACCGTCTGGCGACAGGCCGACCGGTACCACATCCCCCGCATCGCCTTCATCAACAAGATGGACCGGCCCGGGGCCGACTTCGACAAGGCGGTCCACTCGATCCGGCAGCGGCTGGGCGCCACCCCCCTGATGCTCCAGATCCCATACGGCCGGGAAGACGGGCTCCGGGGCCAGATCGACCTGGTCCGGATGCGAGCCATCGTCTATGACTCCGACTCGCTCGGCGCGACCTACCACATCGAAGACATCCCCGACCACCTGCGCACCGAGGCCGAGCTCCATCGCGACGAGATGATCGAAGTCCTCGCCGAACACAGCGACCTGATCGCCGAACACTTCGTGCACGACCGGGTGCCCGACGATGCCGACCTCGTCGCCGGCATCCGGCAGGCCACACTCTCCGCCGAGGTCACCCCCGTCCTCTGCGGCTCGGCCCTCAAGAACAACGGCATCCAGCCCCTGCTCGATGCCATCTGCGCCTACCTGCCCTCGCCGGTGGACATCCCCTCGACGCCGGGAATCCACCCCGACACCGAGGAGCAGGTCACCCGCAAGCCCAGCCGGAAAGAGCCGCTCACCGCGCTCGCCTTCAAACTCGCCGCCGACCGGTTCGGCGAACTGTGCTACACCCGCGTCTATTCCGGCGTGCTGACGACCAGCGAACGCATCTACAACGCCACCCGCGACCGGGTCGAGCGGGCCAACCAGTTGTGGCGGATGCACGCCGACGAACGCATCGCCGTCGACAAAGCGCTGCCCGGAGACATCGTCGCCGTCGTCGGCCTCAAGTTCACCGGCACCGGCGACACCCTGTGCACCCGCGAAGACCCCATCATCCTCGAACAGATGCGGTTCCCCAACCCCGTCATCTCGCAGGCCATCGAGCCGAAGACCATGGACGACCGCAAGCAGCTCTCCGAGGTCCTCGCCCAGCTCGAGAAGGAAGACCCGACGTTCCGCCGGCACGTCGACCCCGAGACCGGCCAGACCATCGTCAGCGGGATGGGCGAGCTGCACCTCGAGGTCATCCTCCAGCGGATGCAGCGCGAGTTCGCCGTGGGGGCGAACGTCGGCCCGCCCCGGGTCGCCTACCGCGAGACCTTCCTCGGCTCGGTCGAGGTCGAGGGCAAATACATCCACCAGACCGGCGGGCGCGGCCAGTACGGCCACGTCATACTCCGAGTCGAACCGGCCGACAGCTTGACCGGCCCCGAAATCGTCGATGAGGTCCGAGAGGGCGACATCCCCCGCGAGTTCATCCCCGACGTCGAGGACGGCATCCGCGACGCATGCAGCGGCGGGCTGCTCGCCGGCTACCCGGTCATCAACCTCAAGGTCACCATCCTCGGCGGATCGTTCCACGCCGAGGACTCGTCGGACCGGGCGTTCATGGCCGCCGCCGCCCGGGGCATGCAGCGTGCCGGCGAACAGGGCGAAATGGCCCTGCTCGAGCCGATTATGAGCGTCCAGGTCACCGTGCCCGAACAATACATGGGCGACGTGCTCACCGACCTGACCGGCCGGCGGGCCGACGTCACCGGCATGGGGATGTCCGGCGACCTGCGGATCATCGACGCCAAGGCGCCGCTCGCCGAGCTGTTCGGATACTCGACCACCCTCCGGTCGCTCTCCCAGGGCCGGGCCACATACAGCATGGAGCCGCTCGAATACGCACTGGTGCCACAGGAGGCCGCCAAACAGATTACCGGGCAGGCCTGAGCCGGCCCGTCCGGACAGAAAAACATGAGTCCGACGAAAAAAAAGTTGCAGATTCGGCCGAACCGGGTACGGTTTTTGCTTGACCGCCCGTTGTTATAAGCTATAATACACCTCTTTTCGCCTGTGGGCGCGAGCCGTAAGGCCGCGTCCCGTCATTGATAAGAGCTTTGTCGTGCCCCGGACCGGCGTCGGAGCGGGGTTGCCACAATGGAGAGGTAGAATGCCAGAGGCGCAAAAAATTCGCATCCGTATGGAGGCGTACGACCACGAGGTGCTCGACCAGTCGGCCGAGCAGATCGTGAACGCCGTCTTGCGCACGGGCGCCCGGATTTCGGGCCCGGTCCCGCTCCCCACGCGGATCGAACGATATACCGTGCTCCGATCGCCCCACGTGAACAAGAAATCGAGGGAACAGTTCGAAATCCGAACTCATCGGCGCATCATCGACATCAAGGAGCCGACACCGCAGACCACCGACGCCCTGCAAAAACTCAGCGTGCCCGCAGGAGTCGGCATCAAGGTGAAAGCGTAAGCAATGATCGAACTCGACATATTCAACCAGGACGGACAGAAAGTCGACACCATCGAGATCGACGAGGCGGCGCTCGGCGGCGTGGTGGACAAGGGCCTCCTCCGGCAGGCCGTGCTGATGTACGAGGCCAACCAGCGGTCGGCCAGGGCGACCACCAAAACGCGGGCCGAGGTCCGGGCGAGCGGGCGAAAACCCTTCCGCCAGAAGGGGACCGGCCGGGCACGGCGCGGGACCACCGTCGCGCCCCATCACGTGGGCGGCGGAGTGGCTCACGGCCCGAGGCCCCGCAGCTTCTCCTACCGGCTGCCCAAGAAGATGCGGCGGGCGGCCCTGCGGAGCGCCCTGCTCGACGCCCTGCAGACCTCGACCTTCGTCCTCGACGAAATCAAGCTCGATGCGCCCCGGACCCGCCAGATCGCTCAGATGCTGAGCGCACTCGGCGTGGGTACGCCGTGCCTCATCGCAGACGCCGACCCCGAAGAGGCCCTGGTGAAAAGCGTGCGGAACCTGCCCCGGGCCGGCGTCAAGCCGATGCGCGACGTGAACGCCCGCGACCTGCTGGCGGCCCGCACACTGGTGATAACGCGGGCGGCGCTCGAGCAGGCCGTCGAGCGGCTCGCCGTCGAAAGGAGCACCCAGCATGGATGATCCGAGGAAAGTCATCATCGAGCCGGTGATCACCGAGAAAAGCACCGAGATCATCGAGGACGAGAACAAGAAGGGCATCCCCCGGAACGCCTACACCTTCAAGGTCGTCCGGCAGGCGACAAAGCCCGAGATTCGCGAGGCGGTCGAGGCCATCTTCGGCGTCCGGGTCACATCGGTGAACACCATGTGGCAGCGGGGCAAGCCGAGGCGGACCCGCCAGGGCAAGATGACCCACACTCCCGACTGGAAAAAGGCGATCGTCAAACTGCAGGAAGGCGACCGAATCGAGCTATACTGACATGGGAATAAAAAAACAAAAACCGACCACGCCCAGCCAGCGATACATGACGTTCTCCGACTTCAAGGAAGTCACCAAGTCGAAGCCGGAGAAATCGCTGACCGCCCCGCTGAAAAAGACCGGCGGCCGCAACTCGGCGGGCCGCATGACCAGCCGACGCCGCGGGGGCGGGCACAAGCGCCGCTACCGGATCATCGACTTCAAGCGGGACAAGCGGGACATCCCCGCCCGCGTCGCCGCCATCGAGTACGACCCGAACCGAAGCGCCCGCATCGCCCTGCTCCACTACGTGGACGGCGAGAAACGATACATCCTCGCTCCGCGGGGATTGACCGTGGGCCAGACCGTCATCGCCGGCGACGACGTCGAAGCCCTGCCCGGCAACGCACTGCCCCTTGAAAAAGTCCCGCCCGGCACCCCCATCCACAACATCGAACTCGTGCCCGGCAAGGGCGGCCAGATCGTCCGCAGCGCCGGGACCTCGGCCGTGGTCTCCGCCAAGGAAGGCAACTACGGCCAGGTCGGGCTCCCCTCGGGCGAGGTCCGCCGAATCCACCTGCGGTGCTATTGTACCGTGGGCGAGCTGGGCAACGCCGAACACTCGACCATCCAACTGGGCAAGGCCGGCCGGTCGCGCTGGCTCGGGCGCAGGCCGAGGACGCGGGGGATGGCGATGAACCCGGTCGCCCACCCGATGGGCGGCGGCGAAGGCCGGTCGGGCGGCGGGCGCGTGCCCGTCTCGCCCTGGGGCAAGCCGTCGAAGGGCGGCAAGACCCGCAACCGGCGGAAGACATCCGACAAGTTCATCGTGCGACGCCGCACGAAGCGCAGGAAGAGATAGAGGACGAGAGAACGCACTATGTCCAGATCGATCAAAAAAGGGCCATACGTTTTCGAGAAGCTGATCCGCAAGGTCGAACGGGCCGAGGCATCCGGCTCGCACGAGCCGATCAAGACCTGGTCCCGCGCCTCGGTCATCATCCCCGAATTCGTGGGGCACACCTTTATGGTCCACAACGGCCGGACGTTCACCCGGGTGTACGCCACCGAGAACATGGTCGGGCACCGGCTGGGCGAGTTCGCCCCGACCCGGACGTTCCGGGGCCACTCGGCCCGTCGCGGCCCTGAGAAGTTGAAACGCTAGAGAGACACGATGGAAAGCACCGCCAGACACAAGTATGCACGGATCTCGCCGACCAAGGTCCGACCGGTCACCAAGCTGATCCGCGGCATGCCGCTCCCCACCGCGCTCGACACGCTGAGGGTGAACAACCGCCGGGCCGCCCGGCTGGTCGAGAAGGTCGTCAAGTCCGCCTGGGCCAACGCCATCGAGCAGGGCGGACGGCTCGACGAAGAGGACTTCTTTGTCGGGATCGCCCGCGTCGATGAAGGCCCCACCCTGAAACGAGGGCGGCCGGGCGACCGCGGACGCTGGCGCCCGATCTTGAAACGAAGCTCGCACATCACTGTCGTCCTGTCCGACGGAGGAGACTGACGTGGGTCAAAAGATCAACCCGATTTCACTGCGCCTGGGCATCACCGACGAGCCGCGCAGCAAGTGGTACGCCGACAAGAAACACTTCGGCGACATGCTCGTCGCAGACTATCGCATCCGGCAGCACATAAAAAGCAAATACCAGTTCGCCGGGGTCCCCCGCATCGACATCGAGCGGACCAGCGGCGAGGCCAGAGTCACCATCCACTGCGCCCGGCCCGGCGTGGTCATCGGCCGCAAGGGCTCCGAGGTCGAGCTGCTCCGCAGCGCGCTCGAAGACCTGGTCGGCCTGCCCGTCCACGTGGACATCCAGGAGGTCACCCAGCCCGAGCTCAACGCCCAGTTGATCAGCGAGGGCATCTCCGAACAGCTCAAGAAACGGTCCTCCTTCCGCCGAACGATCAAGAAGACGGCGGAGACCGCGATGCAGATGGGCGCCCGCGGGGTGAAAATCGAGATCTCCGGCCGCCTGGGCGGCTCCGAGATGCGGCGCCGGGAACGAGTGGTCATGGGAATGATCCCCCTGCACACCCTCGATGCCGTCATCGACTACGGGTTCACCCAATGCGTGACCAAGTCCGGCACCATCGGCGTCAAAGCCTGGGTCTATCTGGGCGAACAGGACGCCGTCGACACCCGAGGAGCCGCACATCAACAAGACGCCGGCAGCCGTGCACCTTCAGGAGGGCCCCGCTAATGCCATTGATGCCCAAACGCATCCAACACCGGAAGACCCAGCGCGGGCGGATCAAAGGGAAGGCCCATCGGGGCAACACCGTGG
>PWKM01000329.1 GCA_003559755.1 Planctomycetota bacterium | reverse complement strand
CGACATGACCGTGGTCGCCGTCAAGGTCCAGGAATACGCCCGCGCCGAATCGCACGCCGAGGTCGGATCGTCGGCCGCAGGACAACTGCCCGACCCGTCGGCCGGCCCCTGAGCAAGCCCCCCGAAGCATCGTCCCTCGAACAGCCCCCATGAAATCGACCGGCGTTCCCCCGGGAACGCAATAGCCGGGGCGTAAAAAGAGGGGGCATCTCGAAGGAGATGCCCCTTGGGGTACGCGTGTGGCTCTGGTCGGTTATTTGCGGCGTTTGCGGCCGACCAGTGCGAGCAGGCCCATAGCCAGCAGCCCGGTGGGCTCTGGGATGGGGACGCCGTTAGGCGGTGTTTCAAGCGGCCTTGGAGCCACAGCGGTGGCTGTGCCGCTCTCTCCGCCGTTAATTAAGGCAACATTCGCCACACCCCAGTCCGAGTACTCCGTATGGAACCAGATGTAGTTCGAACTGCCGTCCGGATAGAGCAACGTCCCGACGTCGGCATCCTCGAACTGCATGGCGATGCCTTCTCCAGCCAGCCGCTGGATGAAATACGGGTCGCCGTCATCCCAGGTGGTTGTACCCCCGGCTGGCGTGGATTTCGTGGCGGTGTCTCCGTCCGTCCCTTGATCCGTAATAGTGACGCCCTGCCATGCCGCACCACCCATCGTGGCTCTGGCAACAGGTCCGCCACCACCGATCTCGAACTGATAAACGAAGGTATTGTAACCGTCAACAGGGTTATTATACACCCAACTGTTGACTGTGCCTGAGATTGAGCCAACGATCGGCTCGGACATAGACGTAACTTGGTTCGTCATGTCCACCCAAGCGGGCAATCCGTGGGTGTACTCCGGCGTCTCTCCTATTTCCGGTTTGTACTGATATGATGCGAAGGCGGTCGCGGTCACGAAGACCAGCGCCAACGCAATCATTGTGGCCTTTCGCATATTACCTCCTTTCTGGCCGGTGCTTGTCTTGACGGTGTTTCTTGCGGTTACAGTGCTCAATGCTATCACCTCCTTTCCACTGAATAAATCATTTCCGAAGTATGCATCCTTGCGGGCCCTGTGCCCGCTGCTGTGTCCTTATGTCCATCACCTCCTTTCAATCCTTTCTCATTGTGGCCCGGCCCTGACACCCCCAATCAGCAGAGCGCGTTACGGGGGACCACACACCCTCCGACATCCTTTACTATGTCGACCAGAATTCATTCGGGTCGGCCAAAGAACTGATGTCCTATAGCTGCAAAACCTGTGCCATAATCTGGGAGGAACGCCAACTTTCTTTGTAATAGTTCCTTTTCCCTTTTCACATCAATGGCTTACGTTCGATATTTTTTTCGCCGGTTCGGTTCGCTATCAACGGGGCCTGACTCGCGATGTGTAAAAAAAACAACACGGATTTACTCATTTCCGCCCTGCAAACAAAGGGACGTCTGTATAAGCTGTTGATAGATAAGCAGATACATCTACGCCAAGGCCCCAAAACAGCATGTTGCAGAAAAGCAACACCCGCTCCCCGATTGTTGCTTTTTTGCAACACATATTGCGATATTCCATCGCCCGAATAACCGGAGAAACGATTTCGCTCAACATCGGCCTTGTGTCCCACTCGTACCTCAAAGAGGCCCGCGACAGAGGCCGCCGCGGGCTGCCTGTACGCCCTGTGTTTGGTTATGTCGACGGACGGGGCTTGCCAATCGCCGTCCGTAACGCAACACAAATCACTGTCACTATGATAACCGATCGCCCGTTCGGCACTATCACGGTGCAGCCGACTTTGGCGTAGAGATTCACGGGGTTACAGCGTCACAGTTCGTACGATAAGCCGGACTGGCGCCTCCCCACATGCCGGCGTTTCGTGATCTGGACCGGTTCCTGCGGTCAACGGCTCAGGAGAGCCAGATGAACGCGATGGCCGCCACCGCAAAACAGTAGGGTGCGAACACCCAGAGTCCGACACGGCGGACGATCCGGATCAACAGCACCAGCGCGATCCAGCTCGATATCAATGAGACAAGGAACGCAGCCGCAGCCGGGCCAAACTCGACGCCGGCCGCCACCCCGTCGCGCAGCATGTTCAGGGCTTCATATGCGCCCGCCCCAGCGAGCGCCGGGATGGCGAGCAGGAACGCGAACCGGACCGATGCATCGCGGTTCAGCCCCAGGGCCCGTCCGGCGCTGATGGTCATCCCCGAGCGGGACACGCCGGGCAACAGGGCGATCGCCTGGGCGAACCCGACGCTCATCGCCGACCCCAGGCCCAGCTCGCGTTCCGCAAACTTCGCTCCGGCCCGGCGACGTGCGATCAACTCGCCGGCCACCAGCACGGTCCCGGTGAATGTCAGGGCAAAGGCGACCGGCATCGGGCTGGACAATACCCGCTCGATCAGACCGTAGAACAGCAGGCCGGCAATGACCGCGGGCACCGTCGCTAGAATGATATAGACGCCCAGCCGTCGGTCACGACCAAGCAGGCGGATCGCCTCGCGGCGAAACACGATGAGGATGGCGAGCAGCGATGCGACGTGTACCAGCACCGAGTAGAACAGTGGAGCGGCGGCCCCCTCGCTGTCGATCGCGGCGCGATAGAGGACGAGATGGCCCGAACTGCTGATGGGAAGGAACTCGGTCAGGCCCTGCACGAGCCCGTAAATGGCGGCCTCGATTATGTTCATTGTGTTCCCCTGCGTGTTGAGTTGGCACGGACCGCACTGCCGGGGCAGACCTGTACGTGGTGCTCGCGAGACCCGGTGTCGCGCTGGCCGAGGAGCGGTATTCGGAACGCCGGTCGCCGCTGCTCACTCCGCAGTCAGGTCGGCTTCCTCCTCGGCGGCGTATGTATAGTTGACACGGACAAGCCGGCGGCCCGCGTCGTCGCCGATAAACGCATAGTCTCCGCCGGCAGCCACATACGAAGGCGCTGCAAACCTGAGCCCGGTCGCATCACGATTGCCGTACTCGCCAAACTGAAGAATCGCGTTGCCGGCCGAATCCAGCACGGTGATCCGGCTGCGCAGCGCATCGGGCACGAACAGGCGGTCGAAGGGGTCGATGTCGAAGCGTGCTCCGCGACAGACACAGCGTTCGACGTGTGTCACCCCCTGATATTCGGCGGGCATCGGGGAGATGCCGTGGAACTGCCATTCGGCCCCGGTGACCTCCAGCTTGTGGTAGTTGAACAAGAACCATTGCGTCTCCGGGACCGGCCGGTAGAGGTCGCCTGCCTGCGGCCTGGGGGCCGGTTCGATACCGATGCCTTCGGGCGACTCGGGCAGGCCGACAACCCGCCCGCCATTCGGGCCGAACTTGAGCACGCTGCCGAAAAACCGGAGCAGCGGGTCTAACCGGGCGTTATCCAGCCGAGCCGGATACGGCCGGGAGAGCGGGTCTTCCGGCATAACGGCGGCGACATCGGCTGGGTAGGTCACACCCAACGGCATGAAGTTATCGGCGACGTAGATATTGCCGCGGCTGTCAACCCGGACGCCCCCGGCCCCGGCTCGCAGATAGTGGATGACGTGCCGGTCAACCGCTCCGCCTTCCTCGTCGAACTGGGTGACCGCCGTCTTGAGGGGCGATACCGCGTCCCATCGCTCGGGCGGAGTCTTGTCGGCGGGAGCATTGGCCCTGTCGTAGTAGAGGACATAGCTGTGGCCGGTGCGTGAGACCGCAAAGCCCCGGGACGTGCGTGCCCCGGCGCCCTTGGTCACCCGGCCGGTCAGCTCGGGCTGTGGGCCGGGGAACGGCACGAGATTCCCCTCCGGGTCGGCCCGGAACACGCCCCACCCGCTGGCCCAGCCGCCGCTGCTGCCGACAAAATAAATCATCCCGTCGGGGCCGACGCCCGGTTCGTAGATGACCACGTTGGGCGTCTCGCCGGTCGGATCGTTGAGCCGGATTCTCTCCATCAACTCGCCGGACACCGAGTCGTATCGATGGAAGGTGTTCGAGCCGCTGTTCAGGTAAAGAATATGGTTTTGGTGATCGAGTGCCATCCTCGACATCATTCCCTGTACCGCCGTGCGGTTGCGAAGGTCGTCTTGTGGCCGGGCCCGTGTCGAGACATCGCGGGGCTGTCCGAACTTATCGCCCAGGTCCTCGATACGCAGAAGGCCCCATTGGGCGCTGGGGATCGACGGTGTGGCGACGCCAACCCAGATGATCGGGTTGGCCGGCTGACTGAAATCCGCCGCCATCCGGAGATTGAACTCCGGCTGGGTCGTCTGCTCTTTTGTTTCCGGGTCTTGCCGCGTTTTCAGGGCCGGCGGTTCGAGCGTGATCTCCTGTTCCAATCGGCCGTCGGGCGAGAAGCGGGCCACGTGGGCCTCGTGCATTGTCGAAGGATAATGATAGCCGTAGCGGAATACGTGGGATTCCCGCCCGCGGAGCACGTAGATTTGCCCCGTCTCCGGGTTGACCGCTACCTGCTGCGGGTTGGGGACCTCGAAAGACCGGATAAACCCCGCGCCTGGGGTGTATACAGCGACGTTGTCGCCTCCGTAGTTGCAGACATACACCCTGCCGTCCGGATCGGTGGTCAGCCCCTTCGGGTCGTTCACGGAGAAGCCGGTGCCGGAGTTTTCGTCGTCTCCGGTGAAAATCTCGGCCGGTCCGTCACCGGCGTCCAGCCGCAGCCGGTAAATCGACTGCCGATGGGTCAGGTCACGCCGGTCGTCGCCCACGTATCCTGCCTGGGCGCCCGCGAAGTACAGCGTCTTGCCGTCCGGCGAGCAGGCCAGATAGAGGTATCCGTTGTCGGCGTGCGTGGTCAGCCGGGTGGAAAAGGCATCTGCCGGCACTGAACCGTCCGTGCCGATCTTGGTCAGGTTGCGGGCGTAGCGCGGCGGGCCGGGCAGATACAGCGTTTTCCCGTCGGGCGAGACGGCCATGGCACCGATGGCCGAGTTGGTCCACTTGCCGGTCGGATACCCGTCGAACATGAACCGCACGCCGTCCGGCAGAGTCGCCGGGCCCAGGCCGGCGAGCTTCTCCGTCGGCAGGTCGGCCGGATAGGGTTTGATTTGCCGCAAATACTTGCCGTCCCGGTCCAGAGCGACGATCTGGCCGTCGTCGTGAACAAAGACCTCGCCATCGGGACCGACCGCGAGGGCGCTGATGCTTTCGAACGCTTGCCGCTCATCGCCGATGAAGCGGTCAAACCGAACGGACAGGCCGAGACTGACGCGAACCCGGCATTCGGCCGGGGGCACCGGCTTGCCATAGTCGTCATTGCCATCCCAGGTGATCGCCTGGGCCAGCGAACCGGCCTCAAGCGGGACGGGAGCGTTTTCGCCCAGCATCCCGGCCGCCAGGTGCCGAACCGTCCGGCCGTCCTTGTTGACGATCGCGACGGCGACATCGGTCGCCTTATCGACAGCAAAGCGGACAGTCATCTCGCGGCCATCACGTTCAACAACCGGCTTGGCGGTAAACTTCGCCCCAGATACAACGGCCGAGAGGGCCAGACAGAAGAGGAATGGGGCCACACGGTTCAACGGGCCGCTCCCGCCAAAGGCAGAACGGATGCGACACTTTTCGGGGGGGCCGGACTCGGCAGAAAAGTGCGCCGCAAAAACGCCAGACAACAGAGCGAGGCAGATCACGATCAGGGCGAAGCGTTTCATAAGGCGGCTCCATAGGCAGGGAGGGCTGAACCGTCAACCTTCAAGGCACATTGCCCGTTGTTCGACCAGATTCCCGGACAACGCGCCGGTATCGTAACAGCTTTCCCTATCTGCGTCCACCGTATTTCCGCATAGGATTAGAAAAGGCACGAGTCTGTTCTGGCGCCTTCCGCGTGTGCCCCGGCAGACGACGCCGGCGGGATCACGACCGCTCACGGCCGGCGCACTCCGAGCTGAGAGCTGTTTTCGCCGGAGATGCGTTCCTCATCGGGCCGGGCGAGTTGGGGGGGATCCGCAGTTACGCATCCAGGTCCCGGTGGCGGACGATTTCTCCCTCGAGCATGTAGATCACGTCCTGGGCGATATTGACGGCGTGGTCGCCGATGCGTTCCAACGCCCGAGATATGGTGAAGAAATTGATGAGGACGGGGCTCTGGTCCGGCGTGTTGAGAATCTCGCCCAGCACCTCATCGTAGACGCCTCTGTTCAGGGCGTCTACCTCGTCGTCCTCGGTGATGACCTGTCGTGCCAAGTCCACGTCGAGGTTAACGAGCGCATCCAAGCTCTTCTTCACCATCCCCTTCACCTTATCGGCCATGTTGCGTACATCGAACGGCAGGTCGACATGGTCATCCGTGGCAAGTGCGGCGGCCCGCTCGGCGATATTTGACGCCAGGTCGCCGATCCTCTCCAGGTCACTGTTGATCTTGAGCACTGCGACGATGAAGCGAAGATCGATGGCGACCGGCTGGTGCAGGGCCAGTATCTTCAGGCCTTCCTCTTCCACCTCCAGTTCCATCTGATCGATGGTGTTGTCGTGTGCGATGACCTTTCTTGCGACCCGTTCGTCGCGGTCTTCAATTGCACGGACCGCCTGGTGCAAGCTGTTTTCGACCATCGCGCTGAGGCCGAGGATCATCTTTTTCAGCTTGGCTATTTCTGTCTGCAGAATACGAGTCATGGTCTGGCCCTCCTTTGGCCGGCTGTCAGCCGAAGCGGCCGGTGATGTAATCCTCGGTCCGTTTCTCTTCCGGCTTTGTAAAGAGTTTTTTGGTCGATCCGAATTCGATCAGACGTCCTTCGTAGAGAAACGCTGTCATGTCGGAGACTCGGGCGGCCTGCTGCATATTGTGGGTGACGATAATGATGGTGTAGTCGCCGCGCAGTTCGCCGATCAGGTCTTCGATACGAGCGGTAGATTGTGGATCGAGGGCGGAGGTCGGCTCATCCATCAACAGGATTTCGGGCTCAACGGCGAGCGCCCTGGCGATACAGAGCCGCTGTTGCTGGCCGCCCGACAGTCCAAGTGCGTTCTGGCCCAGGCGGTCTTTGACTTCGTCCCACAGAGCGGCCCTTGTGAGGGACTGCTCAACGATCTCAGAGAGTCTGCTCTTCCTGCGAATACCGGCCAGACGTGGCCCATACGCGACATTGTCGAAGACGGATTTCGGGAAGGGGTTCGGATTCTGGAACACCATTCCAATTCTGCGGCGGAGGGCGACCACATCGATTTGCTTGCTATAAATATTTTTGCCATCGAACACGAGGCCGCCAGTGACATGGCAATGGGGGATGAGGTCGTTCATCCGGTTGATCGCTCTGAGGAATGTGCTCTTCCCACAGCCGCTGGGGCCGATGATCGCGGTCACCAGGCGAGCCGGGATGCCGAAGCTGACCCGGGCCACCGCCTCGCTGTCACCATAGAACACCGAGAACTCCTGGGCGAGTACGTGGTCCCTTCCTTCCGCCGGATCGACTTCTGGTTTGTCGGTGAGAATATCTTTTTCCAGCTTCAGCACGTGATTATCCTCTCATTCTTCAGCACGCAATTATCCTCTCATTCGCTTCTTGCACATACGGATACACAGGCGTACCGTTCATGATCACCACAGTCTGTTTTTCCTGATTCGATATCTCCAGATGATTGCCACGAGGTTGAGCAGCATCACCATAGCGATCAGTACCAGGGCCGTTCCATATGCCAATGGGCGGACGGTTTCGATTTGAGTATGCTGTGTCGCGAGAATATACAGGTGATAGGGTAAGGCCATGAACCGGTCACCGGGGGACCTGGGCAGGCGCGGCAGAAAGAAAGCGGCTCCGGTGAGCAGGATTGGCGCTGTTTCTCCAGCGGCCCGGGCGAGTGCGAGGATAGCCCCCGTCGCCATGCCGGGGACCGCATTGGGCAGCACCACTCGCGAGATTGTTTGCCAGCGCGTGGCGCCCAGCCCGAAACTGGCCTCCCTGAAGCCGTTCGGAACCGCTTTAAGTGCTTCTTCCGATGCGGTGATTACCCAGGGGAGCGACATCAACGCGAGGGTGAGCGCGGAGGTCAACAGAGATGTCCCGAGTTTAAAAGTGGCGGCAAACAGTCCCAGCCCGAACAGTCCGTACACAATCGAGGGCACACCCGAGAGGTTGCGAATGCTCAGCTTGATCACCCTGACAAGCCAGCTCTGTCCAGCGTATTCGTGTAGATAAATCGCACCGGCCATGCCCACCGGGACGGAGATGACAAGTGTGAGCACGGACACATAAAAGGTCCCGACAATCGCCGGCATGATTCCACCTTCCGTCATGTTCCGGCGGGGCGGCTTGGTGAGAAATTCCCATGATAGCACCCCGAGCCCATCCCGTCCGATACGGTAGAATATTACGACAATGGCGGCAACGACAGCCAAGGTGAGCAAGCCGAATATGGAAAACCACAAGCTCTGTCGCAGTTGTCTGGAGTTCATTACCGGGCTCTGTTCAATTTATGGAAACGGTTGTGCATAATATCGGCGACCAGGTTGACGGCAAAGGTGATGACGAACAGGATAAGAGCGAGCACAAAAAGCGAGTGGTAGTGCAAGCTCCCCCAGGCCACGTCGGAACCTTCAATCGCAATATTGGCTGTAAGCGTTCGGACGGATTTCATGAGCGTGGGCACCGGCATGCCCAGGATTTCGGTGATGGGCATGTTGAGTGCATTGCCTGCCGCCATCAGAATGGCCATCGTCTCGCCGACCGCCCGGCCGAACCCAAGCATTACGCCGGCAATGATCCCGCTGCTGGCCGACGGGAGCGAGACACGGGCGATGGTTTCCCAGCGGTTCGCTCCCAGACCGTATGAGGCCTCTCGATAAGCATTCGGTACGCTGTTCAGAGCGTCCTCGGAGATGCTGACGATGGTTGGAAGCGACATCACGGCAAGTACGATCGCACCGGTGAGGCCGTTGAGACCGCTGGACAGCCCGAAGAGGTTGGCAATGAAGGGTCCCAGCGCCACCAGGCCAAAAAAGCCCAGGACCACCGATGGGAAAATGGCCAGCATCTCAATGAACGGTTTGAGCAGCTCTTTGAGTTTGGTCGGTGCGATTTCATTGATGAAAATTGCAGCTCCCACACCCCAGGGTACGGCGATAATCAGAGCCGCTACAGTAACAACTATCGAACTCAGGATCATCGGCAGCGCCCCGTATCCGGCCCCCCTCGGGGAGGACGGCATCCAGCGCTGACCGGTCAAAAATTCCATCGGTCCGATTTCGATCAGAGCCGGCCACGACTTGGAAATCAGAAAGCCGAAAATGAGCAAAAGGATTGCCGTCACCAACAGCCCGGAACACAGAAAGCCGAAACGGATGAACTGGTCGATCAGCTTTCGCCGAAACGTATTGGCCTGCAAATGGGATTCTGGGGCTATTCCCGTGCGTTTCATCGCTTTTGCCTCAGATTTCTGGCTTCAGGTTGATGGGGGCGAGCCAGACCTGTGACCGACGGCCCAACCGGCACCGAACCCTCTTCGGTGGCACCGGCGGGCGGGCAGTTCGCAACGCGATAAATGCATACTTGACTCATTTCGATGCCTCGGTCACAGGTTTCTCGTATAGCCATAGATGATCGCTACTGAAGCCCGCCCAGTATTCGCCGGTTATGCTCCTCGTACTCGGGCGTGACACGGTAAAACCCTGTGCTCATGATTACATTCTGGCCTTCATCGCTGAGCACCCAGTCCAGATAATGTCGAACAAGTCCCGTCGGCACGCCATTGGTGTAAAAGTAAAGCGGACGAGCCAGGAGGTACTCACCACTGTTGACCTTTTCGGACTCCAGCGAACTGATATATGGCCCCTCTTCACTTTGAGCGAGCTCCAATACCCGATTGCCCGGTGTGCGGACATATCCCACACCAAAGTACCCGATACCCTGCCTGTCGGTAGTCAGCGCTTCGGCGATAGCCGAGCTGCCCGGCATAAACCGGGTGCCGTCGGCCCAATCCTCACCGTCCATGATAAGCTCATTAAAGAACACGTATGTGCCGGAATTGGACTGGCGCGAATAGACGGATATGTTGCCGCCTTCGCTCCATCCCAGATCGGCCCAGTTGGTAATACGCCCGGTGAAAATGTCCTTCAGTTGGGCAGCGGTTACACGTTCGATAGGGTTCGATTGATGCACAGCGAGCGCGATCCCGTCCTGTCCGACGATGAACTCATAGACCTCGACATTGTTGGCGGCCGCATTATCAATTTCTTGCTGCCTCATCGCCCGTGAGCTCTGGGCAATATCGACGTTGTCATTGATAAGAGCAGCGATCCCCGTACCGGAACCACCGCCCGTGACAGAAAGGGCCGCCCTGGCATTTACTTCATACATATAATGCTCCGCCAGCGCCTGCCCCAGGTTGACCATGGTATCCGAGCCCTGAATGGAAAAGCTTCCTCCGGGGGTGTCACCATCTACGTGGGTTTCACTCCCGCAGCCGAGGACAAAAACACCGGCGATCAATGCAACCGCCAGCCCCGTCACAACCCATCTCATCTTTATCATCTTCATTCTCCTTCGTGTTTGAAATGGCAGCCATTTGTCATCACAACAACGGCGAGCGTCAGAGGGCTTCTATCTCTCCTTTCTTCCTTGTCTGTCTCTCTTCGACTGCCCTTATTATAGCCCGGGGCGTCCTCTCCGTTATTAGCGTTCGGTTAGAGTTGAATAAGAAGCTCATTAAGCTGCTCCTCATCGTCAACCGGCCGCAAGGGGCGGTCGGTCGGGCCGCCACAGTGGCGGCCCGGTCCGCCTGTATTGAGCTGTCCTATCGATCCTTCCCGATCAGCCATTGGTCGAAACCGTACTCGGTGCTCGGAAGCCGCAACGCCACTTCGCGCTCGACCTTCTGGCGGACACGGTCGTCCCTGGTATTGGCCAGGACCATCTCGGCCTCGGAGCCGAAGAACACGCGAGGGTGCAGCACGACGACAACCTCGGTCTCGCGCTGAACTGTTCTCTCCTGGCCGAAGAGCCATCCGACGACAGGAAGCGAACCCAGGACGGGCATCTTTTGTGTTTGCTTGACATCTTCGGTACGTCGGAGCCCGGTGATGCAGATTTCTTCCCCGTCTTTCACCAAGGCGGTCGCAGTCATCGAGTGCGAACGAAGCTGCGGCGGACCGCTCGGCGTGAGGCCGACGAGGTTGTTCAGATCAAGCTGAATCTGCAACTCGGTGGTCTCCTGACCGATCCAGGGCACAATATCCATACGGAAACCGACGTTGACGCGCCCTTCCCGCTCGACGGTTCGACGATGCATCGGGAGTTGGGCGCCCTGCTCGGTATAAGCATCGGCAGAGACTCCAAACTGGTTGGCTGTGGGGGCGACGGTATAATGAATGACCTCATCGCTCATATCCAGCGTTCCCAGCGTACCGTTCTTCACCAGCACCTTGCCGCGTGTGATGACTCTTGCCCGGCCGGACCCCTCGAGGAAATCGAGGTAGGCAGCTGTCAGCATAAAGTTGGCGCTGCGATAGAAACCACGGCCGCGTCCGGTGAATCGGGCATCTACGTTCTGGCGCCGCCCGACAAACGGATCCAGGATGCTGGTCATGTCCTCCGCCGTCTGCCGATAGGAACCGCCCCAATAGATCAACTGGAACAGATTCCGGCCCGGTCCGTTCTTCCAGGCGATGTAGTCCAAGCCGATCTGCTTCATATTCGAAACGTCTACCTCGTAGACGACCGCTTCCAGCAGAATTTGAGGGACGGGCTGGTCCACTCGCTGGGACGCGCTCTTGAAGCTTCGGACGCGGCTCGGCTCGCCCTTGATGTACGCTGCGTTGGCTGGTTCATCCAGGACGATGAGGTTGTCTCCGCCCGGGCCGACCGCAGCAGACGCCGCCGACCGAGTGATGTTTACCACGTTTGCGATGTCCCTGAAGACGCCCCGGACATAGCCCTCTGCCGAACCATCGACATTGTCCTTCACCCAGGGATGATCGAGTGCGTTAAGGGCCGCTTCGATAAACGGAAGCTGGAAGTCAGGCGCAAGAACGAACAGGAAGTTCTCGCCCCGCTCGCGGTCGCGGATCACCTCCGCTCGGCCGCCTTCGACAGCGGCGATCATCCTGAATACGTTGCGGATTTCGATCGGCGAGGCATGCTGGATAGGGAACACCCCCACCCGATAGTCGTTGAGCAGGTTCTTCTGGTCAACTCGCAGGACCTTGAGGATCGCGTCCTTGTCGCCGGCGATGTTGATCTGCTCGTTCTGGTGGGTATAGTCATCCAGGTTGCTTGTGGGTAAGCCCGTCGCCGCATCGGTTTGAATGGTTCTTGGGTTTTCCGGGCTGGGATCCCCCCGTCTCGACTGGATTCCACCCCACTCGGCATCGCCATCTGCCAGCCCGGTACTGGCCAGGCCAAGGCCCAGGGCAGCGGACAACAAGGGTATCAGCCATACGTTCTTAGTTATCATTATTCTTTCCTTTCTGAGCATGCCCGGTGACACCTTCGACGATGGAATACCGCAACGCATGGGCAGCACCTGACCGGGGACAGCGTCCGCCGGCGAGAAAAGCCCAGTTTGCGATCCTCAACGTCGGCCGAATGTTATCGTTCCGCCTCTTACTGCTCGGCAAGCTGGCTCGTTCCATCTCTTAGTTCTCCGTATCAAGAAGCCACTGATCGAAGCCCATTGGGACATCCGGCAGACGAGTGTCTGCTTCGCGCAGGGCTTTGGCCTTGATCATTGCAGCGTTGATCTTGGTCGGGTCATACTCCATCGCGGCGAAGTCCTGTACCACGGACGTACTCACCACGATAACGATCTGGCGACGCTCGGCGTGCGTTCCCTCTTGTCCGAACAGGGAGCCGATCACGGGGAGCGAACCGAGGATGGGGATCTTGTCGCTGCGCTCGGCCAGCACAGTGCGGGCGTACCCGCCGAGGACGATCTCCTGGCCGCTCTTTATGGTGACCTCGGTCTGTGCTTCTCGCGAGACCAGTTCCGGGACCCCGGCTCCGTCAAAACCGGTGTGGCTGATGACTTCGCTGAGGATGTCCAGTTGGACCTCTTCGGTCCCGATGGTCGGCGTCATTTCCAGCAATACGCCGGATCGAGCGCCCATGACGCGGGGCCTTTCCGAGTCGATGACCGAGCGGTTGTCCGGCACCGTGACGAAGTTGCCGAACTGGTCGATCGGCTGGCCGGCGGGACGAATCCCCGCGTTGTCGGCCGGCCCGGCCTGTGCCTGGTAGTAGAGTATCGTATCGCCGGCGAACAAGCTGGCCGGCGTTTGATTACGAGCGATGATCTTAGACGAGGTCATCACCCTGGCCTTGTTTTTTACGACCAGAAAGTCGAAGAAGGCACTGGGAACATCAAGGAAGTAAACGGCGTTGCTGCCCCGGGCTTCCCAATCGCTGCCGGGCAGGTTGAATGTGCCGCCTGCACCGCCTGTCCCGGTATTGAGCAGCGGGTTGAAGTTGCGTTGCGTGGAAATCCGCTCGTATTCGCTGAACGCCTGTGCGGAGAACAGATGACGGCCAGGGCCGCTTTTCCATGCCATATAGTCGAGGCCGATCCGGGAGGCGTTATCGACGCTGATCTCGTACACGGTGACTTCCATCATCACCTGTTTCGGGGGCAGGTCGAACCATTCCAGGCTTCTCTCCACCTCGTCGGTCTTGCTGGCTGCCGCATAGACGAGGAAGGCGTTGGCCTCGGGGTCGGTCCTGAAGGTCCCGCTGTTGCCCCGCGCCGCCTGGATCAGATTGTTGAAGCTGGGATCATTTACGTGGCGATGTTTCGGTCGATGGTAGAAGAATATTTCGCCCGAGGAGCTGGTGAGATTGGGGCGGTCGATCGTCTCCATCAGACGGTCAACGCCCGGCAGCATGTACTCGGGCAGAATGACGAGAACCTTCCCTGAATCGACCACACCTTCGCCGTTCGGCTTCCCGTAGAAATAAAAGCCGCCTTCCTCGATCTCGGCAGTCCGCCGAAGCCACCGCAAGAGCGAGTAAGGGTTGACGTTATTCACCGTGTAGACCTTCGGGACATACCGGTTCACCTGCGCCTTGTTATGTGTCCTGAGAACCCTGATCACATGCCTCGGCAGCTCGTTGGGCGCGGGGGCCGTTACCGGCTCATCCGCTCCAAGTCCGATACCGTGCAAACTGACCATCAGGACAGCGGCGAGCACCGCACTCCTGAACATCACGAAGCACCTCCTTTCGTCATCACGACGACCCACTGGTCGAGAGCAGCCCGGCACACTCCGGGCCTCTTGACTCCGACAGTGGAATCGCCGCCTCGCAACATTACTCATCTATCCGACCTCCCCTCATCGATACTCCCGGCTGGCAGATCGCCCCCCATTTGGCCGTTCGCCTCGGAATCTGTGCCCTCTGCTGGCACGGGCGACGGAAGCTCCCCTCTTTCTCCAAAGCTCCTGTACTCCTGGATTCTTCCCATATATGGGTCGGCGAGAAACGCCTTCGTTGCCTGTTCACCATCTGCCCCGGAAACCTGCAGCAGGATGACCCACAGCCGAAAGCGAGATCGGGGCTCCAGGACCAAAGTGCGAACCGCCAGCACATCCCCAACGACCGCCTCACTGGCCACCCGGACCAGTTCCCTTTCCAGAATGAGGCCGGAGGCCGGGTCCCGCTCAAAGGCCACCTCATCGGTGACACGAAACATAACCGGCTCCGAAAAAACAGAATGGGCCAGCAACTCCTCATCGACGACAACCTGCTTGATCGAGGCCAGGAACCCATATTCTCCCGGCTGTTCGGTCAAACGGGTAAAGACGAACGGCCTGGTCACCGACTCACCCGGCGCGGCCTGGCGGGGCGCCGACTCCAGAGTCCCGTCATAAACCGGTTCCACGTATCGCCGGTTGTGCGTCTCCTTTTCTGAGCAAATGAAATCCGTTCCAGCGTGGTTCAGGCGGGGGACAACCAACTGTTTACTACCCTGGTTCTCGACCCGTACCCTGGCAATGACGGCTTCCCCAAGCGAATACTCATCCCGGTCCAATTCGACCACTACCCGCACCGCCGTCGCCGCATCCCGCGCCGTGGTTCCCGCACAACCGAACGCGGCAACCGCCAGGGCAAGCGGCGTAACGTAACTGGCCAACCGACTGCTGGTGTTCGTCATCACCACTGACACCTCTTCTCTGTAGAGTCCCTTTTCTGCCCACAGGCCCCTGGCCTGTACTATCAACAGAATAACTCAGGATTGCGAGATGGTGCTGAGTGGGGTGTGTGAATCTGATTAGAGTGATGAGTCGGTGACGGAGTCTTCCTCGGGCATCCCGGGTGCCCCCGATGCCGGGTCCGGCAGCCAGATGGTGAATGTGCTCCCTTTGCCCGGCTCGCTTTCGACGGTCACCTCGCCTCTGTGGGCCCGGACAATGTGCTTTACAATGGCGAGTCCCAGGCCGGTACCGCCCAACGATCGGCTCCGGGCCTTATCGGCCCGATAGAACCGCTCGAATAACCGCGGCAGGTGCTTGGACGCGATCCCGCAGCCGGTGTCCGACACGGTGAGCGCGATCCTACCATCGATTTGCCTTGCGCTCACTCCGACCGAGTCGCCCTGATCGCTGTATTTGATCGCATTATCGATCAGGTTCACCACGGCCAGCTCCAGGAGTTGCGCGTTGACCCTGGCGGAGAGCTCTTCCAAGCACTCGAGGGTGAGGGCGACATTATTTTCGTCGGCGCGGACCTGGCAGCTTTCGGCGGCCGAGCGCAGGATGTCGGCGACGGGCCACACGTCCAGCCCGATGCCCGATTTTTCCTGATCCTGCTCGATCCGCGACAAGAGCAGCAGGTCCTCGATGATGGCGGTCAGGCGGTCGGCGTGATTTTCCACGATGTGGAGAAATCGCCGGGCCTCGTCGGGATTGTCCAGCGCCCCGTCGAGGAGAGTCTCGACAAACCCTTTGATCGAGGTGATCGGCGTCTTGAGCTCGTGCGAGACATTGGCGACGAAATCCCGCCGCAAGTTCTCCAACTGCCGTACGCGCGTCACATTGTTCATCACCACGACCACGCCCTTGCGAAGGCCGTTGGGGGCGGTCAGCTGCGCGCTGTACATTTCGAGCAGTCGGGGCTGCCCCTCGGCCCTGATCTCCAAATCGGTCGAAATTCCGTCCGGCTCTTCGAGGGCCTTTTGAATGAACTGCTGGAGCTCGGGATTGCGAACGACTTCCTGGATGGTGCGGCCGACGGCCTGTTCGCGGTTGATTGTAAGCATCTGGGCCGCCGTCCGGTTCATACTGATCACCTGCTCCTCGCCATCCACGGCCAGTACCCCCTCCGACATACTGGCCAGTATCGCCTCCTGCTCGGCACGCTGCTGCACGACGGTATTGATCCGCCGGTCCAACTCAGCGGCCATCGAGTTCAGTGCCTCGGCCAGGCCGGCCAACTCCACCGTGTCGGGCACGGGCAGTCGGCCCGACAGGTCTCCCGCGGCGAACCGTTCCGCCCCGCGCTCCATTGTCGCCAGCGGGCGGGCCAACGTTCGCGATATCCATAGGGCCGCCAGTGCGCCCGCCAACCCCACGAACCCGATCCCGATCGCAATCCGCCGGTGGATGGCCGCTGTGGTCTCGCGGACCGAGGTGAGGGCTATCGCGACCCGCGCCGTGCCGACGGGGCCGTCCGGGCCGGTGATCGGAACAGCCACGTACATCATCTCCTCGCGGAGAGTTGCACTCCGGCGGGTACTCCGCCCGACCCCGTCGGAATCGGGCCGCAACGCCTCTCGAATCTCTGTCCGGTTCGCGTGATTATCCATGACGTCCGGGTTCTCGGCCGAATCTCCCAGCACCTGCCCGCTAATGTGAACTACCGTAAAGCGTATTCCTGGCTGGGCGGCCTCACGGCCGAGCTCGGCACATATCGCCTGAACCTCGTCCGGCCGGTCCAGTTGATCTGCCAATCGGTGTGCCAACATCCGGGCTTGAACACGGAGGTCTGCGGCGATCTGTTCGCGGAGAAAATGTCGCGCGGTCGCCGAGACGAAGAACCCGGTCACGATGAGGGCGGCCGCGACGATGGCCAGGTTGGGCAGGAAGAGCTTCCAGAACAGCCGACGCCGAGCCATGTGCTACTCCTTGAACCGGTACCCGACCCCGCGGACCGTTTCGATATAGCCCCCGGCATCGCCGAGCTTCTTGCGCAGGCCGGCGATCTGGACATCGACCGACCGGTCCGTCACCGCGTAGTTCGCACCCCGAACGCCATCGATGATCTGATACCGCGTGAAGACCCAGCCGGGCTGTCTGGCCAGAAAATGGAGTATGCTGAACTCGGTGTACGTCAATTCGACCGACTCGTCGCCCACACGTACCTCGTGCCGGCCGGGATGGATCACCAGCTCGTGAATCTTCAGGACTTCGGTGTCATCCGGAGGCGAGCGCCGGTCTCGGCGTAGCACGGCCCGAAGCCGAGCCAGCAGGATACGCGGGCTGAAGGGCTTGGTCACATAATCGTCCGCCCCCAGTTCGAGGCCGGCGACAATGTCCGCCTCCTCGCCCTTCGCCGTCAACATCAAAACGGGTATGTGCGCCGTCTTCCCGTCGTGCTTCAGAACCTTGCATACGTCCAGCCCGTCGATTCCCGGCAGCATCAGGTCCAGTACGATCGCATCGGGCAGCTTGGTCCGAGCGGTCTGCAAGGCCGCCTCACCTGTTCCCACACACTCGACCTTATAGCCGTCCTTGACCAAATTATATCGCAGCAGTTCAAGGACGTCTTCTTCATCATCAACAACCAGAATGCATTCTCTTGCCATCTCGGGCTCCCGGCACACGAGGCGAAATAAAAGCCAAAGGTCCAGACGACTGCAAGAAGCTAGCGCCGGCAGGTCAGCCCGGGATTAGGGGCATGTTAAAAATACGTGTGGATAAGCCGGCCCCAAGAAAGCAGCGCCCGGCGGACTACCGGCCCGGGATCGCAGGATGACTCCAAGGCGACGGCCCTGCCTATTTGTCGTGTCCCGACCATTCCCGCGGCTGCGGGGACGAATGAACCGCCGAGGACATATTATAATAAGTCGATTGGAAAAAGCGAGCCGAAAAGCGGCCCAAGGGATGCGAGCGACCAGGTCAGGAACACGACCGGAGTGCATCGTGGGCGGCGGCAACGGCGAACTCGATGTCATCAGGTGTGTGGGCGGTGGACAGGAATGCGGACTCGAAGGGGGACGGGGGCAGCAAAACGCCCCGGTCAAGCATCGCTCGAAACATCGCTCCATATCGTCGTTGGTCCGCACCATTCGCGGAGGCATAATCACGGACGCGGTCGGCGGTATGGAACCCGGTGAGCATCGAGCCGCAGCGATTCACCCGGAGCGGCAACCCGGCGGCCCGACCGGCGGACTCCAGACCTTCAGCGAGGGCGCGGGCCAGGTCGTCCAATCGAGCATAGGGGGCGGTGTCCCGGAGCAGACGAAGCGCCGCGGCCCCCGCCGCCGCGACCACCGGATTCCCGGAGAGCGTGCCCGCCTGGTACACGTCGCCGAGCGGGGCGAGTCGGTCCATAATCTGCGCCCGGCCGCCGAACGCTCCCACCGGCAGCCCGCCGCCGATGATCTTGCCCAGGGTGGTCAGGTCGGGCCGGACGCCGAACCGTTCCTGGGCACCGCCCCACGCCACCCGAAAACCGGTTATCACCTCGTCGAAGATCAGCACGGCCCCTGTCCGGTCGCAGAGTTCTCTCAGCCCATCGAGAAAGCCCGGCTCGGGCGGAACCACTCCCATGTTGCCGGCGACCGGCTCGACCAGGACTGCCGCCAAGCCGTCGCCCGCGTCCTCGGCCAGGCGCTCGGCGGACGCGGGATCGTTATACTTGGCCACCAGCGTGTGCTTGACCGTTGAGTCGGGCACACCCGCACTTTTCGGTATGGAGAACGTGCTCAGGCCGGACCCGCCCTGGGCGAGCAGGCCGTCGCTATGACCGTGGTAACAGCCCTCGAAGACGATCACCTTGTCCCGGCCGGTGTAGCCGCGGGCGAGGCGGACCGCGCTCATCACCGCCTCGGTCCCGGAGTTAACCAGCCGCAGGCGGTCGATGGATGGGAATGCGTCGCGGATCAGCTCGCCGAGCTCCGCCTCGGAACCGCAGGACAGCCCGTACCCGGTGCCCTTCCCCGTCGCCTCGTTCACCGCCGCTCTCACCGCCTCGTGTGCGTGCCCGTGGATCAGCGCCCCCCAGCACATCAGGAAGTCCACATAGCGATTCCCATCGAGATCGACCAGGGCCGCCCCCTCGCCACGGTCCACCACCAGCGGTTCTCCGCCGACCGCAGAGAATGAGCGAACGGGGCTGTTGACCCCGCCGGGGAAGAGCGTCCGGGCCCGCTGGTGCGCCGCCCGGCTCATTTTCCGATCCATTCGCAGACCTCCTCGGCGTAATAGGTGATGATGGCGTCTGCCCCGGCCCGCTTGATGCCGATCAGCGATTCGAGCACCGCTCCACGCTCATCGAGGGCGCCCGCCTCGGCCGTTCGCTTGAGCATCGCATATTCGCCGCTCACCTGGTAGGCGGCGATGGGGAGGCGCGACTCCCGGCGCAGTTCGGCAATCACATCAAGGTAGGGCATCGCCGGTTTGACCATCAGCCAGTCGGCCCCCTCCCGCTCATCGAGGAGGGCGTCCCGGACGGCTTCGCGCCGGTTGGGCGGGGGGAGCTGGTACGAACGCCGGTCACCGAAGGCCGGAGCCGAGCGGGCACCGTCCCGAAACGGCCCGTAAAACGCCGAGGCGAACTTGGCCGCGTAGGCCATGATGGCGACTTGCTCCCGGCCGGCCCCATCGAGCGTCTGGCGGATGGCGGCGACCTGACCGTCCATCATCGCCGACGGTGCGACCACGTCCGCACCCGCCCCTGCGTGCATGTTTGCCATCTGGGCAAGCAACTCCAGCGTTGCGTCGTTGTCGGGGCCGGACCCGTCCGGAGCGACCCCGCAATGGCCGTGCGTGGTGTATGCACACAAGCACACGTCGGTGATGACGACCAGGTCCGGGCGCTCCGATTTCAGGGCGCGGACGGCGGCAGGCACACAGCCGTCTTCCGACAGTGCCGCCGAGCCGCTTTCGTCCTTTTCGTGGTCATCCGGAACGCCAAACAGAAGCACCGCCGGGCTGCGGACCGACTGGGCGAATGATCGAAGGCCATCGACCGATCTCCGGATTACGCCGGGCATCGACGGCACCTCCTCCGTCCGGTTTTCCCCGCCGACCACGAACAGCGGGAGCACGAGGTCATCCTGGGTCAGAACGGACTCTCCGGCGAGCCGCCGGAGTCCTTCAGTTCGCCGGGTTCGGCGGGATCGTTCAATCGGGAACATGGGGGTTTACCACCTTCGCATCGATTCCATATTCTGCCAGTTGCTGACGGGTAACGTCTCCGATGCACCACGGCTCGGCCCCGAAGCCGGTTTCGCCGTAGGTCGCATGCCAGGCCCGGACACCGGACGGGCTGGTGAAGTAGATGACATCGTGGTCGGGCAGCGGGCGCCCGAGGTCCGGGTTCGGCTCGACGCGGTGAAGGCCGAGCCGGGTGGTGTTCGCACCCCGCCGGGCGATCTCCTCGCACAGCCCGCCGGGCGCGTGAGTGCCCTGAACAACGAGGAGTTCGTCGTCCTTGCGAATCTGTGTGAACCTCAGGATGCCGCGAGAGCCGGCCGTGACCGGTACGATGTCGGGCAAGATTCCAAACTCGCGGAGCACTTGTGCTGTCCCCCCGCCGGCGGCCACGACGGTCGTCCCGCCTAGCGACCGGGCATCGAGCCGGTGCTTCTCAATCTCGCGGAAGAACGACCGGACGCCGATTCTGCTGGTGAAGATGACCACCGAGAAGCGAACCGAGCGAAGCCCGGCGATGACCTCGGGCACCGCCTCGTAACCGGCCCGATCAGGGACCACGTGCAGCGCCGGCCAGTGGATCAGGTTTCCGAGCGTCCGGAAATTCGTCGGGTCGAGCCCGGTGTACAGCAGCGTACGGCGCGTCCCGGCATCCCGAGCGACGGCCCCCACGAGCAGGAGGGCCGGGGATTCCGCGCGCCCCTGCCGGGCGAGGTGAGCGATCTCACCCAGCGGGCCGGAGACCCGCCGCTCCCACGGCTGCGTGGCCCGCTCGATCACGGCCGCAGGCGCCTCCGAAGGCCGGCCGGAATCAATCAACCGGCGGGCCACATCATCGAGTGCCTCGACGCCCATGAAGATAACGAGCGAGTCGGCACTTGGGAAGCGGTCGTTCACCCCGCCCCCCGCCCGCCGTGCGGTTGCCGCAGCGAAGGATTGTGAACGGGCGCGGTCGGTAAGCGTAAATGCGGCGTTCGACGGTGCGGCGATGCACGAGCTCAGCCCGGGGACCGCCTCCCAGGGGACGTCGGCGGCGTCGAGCGCATCGAGCGCTTCGCCACCCCGTCCGAACACGAACGGATCGCCGCCCTTGAGGCGGGCGACCGTCCGCCCCGCGCGTGCGGCCTCGATCATCAGCTCGTTGATCTCATCCTGGCTGCGGCGCACGGCGTCGTCGCCCAGCCAGAGCGTTTCGGCCTTGGAGCCGAGGTCGGCGGCAAACGTCGGCGGCAGGAGCTTGTCGAGGATGACGAGGTCCGCTTTTCGGAGTGCTCGCAGCCCCCGGAGAGTGATGAGGTCCGGGCTGCCCGGCCCCGCCCCGATCAGATACACTTTCCCGTCCACACGTTCTTTCATCCCGATCTCCTTCGCAGCCGAATTGAGGGCGGCTCAGGCCTCCAACAAGACTACGGTCATGTCATCCCTTTGTTGCCCGCCATCCAAGTGTTCCGCGACCTTATCCAACAGCAGTGACGCCAGTTCGTCGACCGGCAATGTCCCGTTTATTTGCAGGATCGATTGTACCCGTTGGGGGCCGAACCGTTCTCCAGCGGGCGACGTTGCGTCCGTGATGCCATCGGTCACGATCAACACGCGGTCGCCCGACGATACGCTCAGGTCTCGGACGTCCCAACCGGTCAGGGAATCGATTCCAGCTAGCGGGCCGGTTGGGCCGAGCACCTCGATATCGCCGTTACGACGGAAGAGATAACCCGGTTCATGTCCCGCACTGGCGTACCTGATGCGTCCCCGGTTGGGATCGATCAGGGCAACGATCATGGTGACGAAATCTTCCTCCAGCGACGCCAGGGAAAATCCATCGTGAATCCTTTCGAGGATCGCCTCGGGCTGGTCGGCCTGCTCAGTAGCCGAGGCGAAAAGGACCTTGAGCATGGCGGCCCCCATTGCGGCAGGAACACCGTGCCCGGTAACATCGGCCACGCAAACCACTAGCTTGCCCTGATCTCGGCGGACGATATCGAAGTAGTCGCCCGCGACCTCGGCCGCCGGTTGATAGACTTCGGCGACGGACAGCCCTTCGTAGGCCGCGGGGTCGGGCTTGAGGTGCTCCTGTACCCGGCGCGCCTTTTCCATCTGGTGTTGTCGTTCCCGATCCGCCTCAGCCAGAGCCGAGCTCATCGAGTTGAGCTCACCGGCGAGATAGTCCAACTCCAGCGAACCGGTCGCCGGCACCTGGGCGCCCAATTCGCCGGTGCGTATCAGACGCACAGCGCCGACCAACGTTTCGATCGGGCGAACCACCAAACGGCCAATGACCTGGGTAACCACCACTGCCAGGACCACACCCAAAGCGACGATGCTCAACAACCTTCGTGCAAGTTGTGCCCTGACGATCGCCCGCACATGCGGCGCGTGTGCGATCACATATACCGCTGTGTCATCCGAAGAGGCGTACCCGACCACGATCGGTGCGTCATTGAACTCGGCCAGGTTGCCCGGGGTCTCTCTGGCCGAACTCACAGCGGCCAACATCTCTCCCGGCTGGTAATGGGAGACTTGGGCATGGAAGAGCCGGTCGCCGACCTCGACTGCGATGTGATGTCCCGGCCCCATTCGCCCGCAGACCATATCGATGTACTGCTGCACAGACTCGTCGTCCTCTTTGCTCGCCTGTACGCCCGGCAGCAACGCATTCGCTTCATTCTCCAACGCGGTTCGCTTCTGTTCGAGTTGGACAACCCGCTGGCGATGATAATCCCATGCACCAAACCCCGCCAGAACCACAACCATTGCGATGGTAAGTGCGAAGAGCAGTTGAAATCGCAACGAATACCGTCTACGTTCACCGCTGCCCGGTCTCTTTCCGACCAGAAATAGTTTCCCTATGCCCACGGCAGCCCTTTCCTTTCTCCGAGGTCGAGCGGGGCCAGGAGGCCGGGCAAGTCGGG
>PWKM01000041.1 GCA_003559755.1 Planctomycetota bacterium | reverse complement strand
AGATCAAACAGGCCCTGCTCAACATCGTGAAGAACGCCGTCGAGTCGCTCGGGCCCGAAGGCGGCCGGATCGATGTCTCCAGCCGGCTGGAAGACGGAGCGGTCTGGATTGACGTCAGCGACACCGGCAAGGGGGTCCCCGAAGACACGATCGCCAAGCTGTTCGACCCGTTCTTTACCACCCGGCCCGACGGGACGGGCCTGGGGCTGGCCGTCACCAGGAAGATCATCGTCGATCACGGCGGGAACATCGAGGTGAAGAGCAAGCTGGGCGTGGGGACCACGTTCACCATCACGCTCCCCGCAGACATCCCCGCCAAATCGGCCCGCCGGGGGGCGTCATCCAAACCGAAAACCAACCCCAAACCAACCGCCCGCAATGAGCGGGACGGCATCGCAAAGGAGGAGAGCACCCATGAGTAAAATTCTGCTCGTCGAGGACGACAAAAACCAGGCGGTCCTGTACTGCCAGGAGCTCGAAGCCGAGGGGTACGAGGTCGAAGTGGCTGAAAACGGGCGCGTGGCCTGCGAAATGGTCGAAAATGTCAACCCCGACATCGTGGTCATGGACATCAGCATGCCCGGCATGGACGGCATCGAGGCGATGGGCCGCATGCTGAGCAAACACGACGACCTGCCCGTCATCCTCAACACCGCCTACTCGTCGTATAAAGAAGACTTCCTGAGCTGGTCGGCGGACGCCTACGTGATCAAATCGTCCGACCTGACCGAACTGAAAGAGACCATCAGAAAACTGCTGCAGCGGAGCGAGGCCGCCGGCGACGCGACCGAATAAACCGCGACAACGCCGCCCGACCGAGAACCGCCGGACCAACGGAAGGCACGCCCCGCCCAACCGGGGCATCTGCTCCCCTGACGGGGTCGGGCCTGCGTCAGGGCTCGCCGAAGACCTGGGCGGTGTAGAGGTACACCTCGGTCTGCGGGTCGTTCTGCCAGGCGTCGGGCGGCAGGCCGGCCTTGTGGGCGCAGCACGAGGACAGGAACTGCTCCTTTGTCATCCCGTGTTCGGTGGCCACCTGGGGGAGGAAGGTGCCCGAGTGCAGGCCCCGCTTGATGTACACCCCGTGCACGCCGAGTTCGAGCGAGAGCGGGTCGTCGGTCTTTTCCATCGGCGAGAGCACCGATATCTCGATGTCGATGTCGGGCAGTTCGGGCTCGGTGAGCGGCGAGAATCGGGGGTCGTTGAGAGCGGCCGCCCGGGCCATCTCGGCCACCACCTCGCAGACCGGTCCGTCGGGCGTGAACCGGCCGATGCAGCCGCGGAGCCGGCCCTGTTTGTGGAGTGTGACGAACGCGCCCAGCGGGCGGTGCAGCTCGGGCAGCTCGGTCGAGCAGTCCGGCGGGGGCTCGCCCCGGGCGGCCGCCACGACGGCCTCGCGTGCGATACGAAGCAGTTCCTGCTCTCCGGCCTGCGAGATGACTCTGTCGTCGTTCATGGTTCGTCTCCTCGGAGCGACTGCACGTCTCGTTTGATCTGGGCGACCAGTTCTTCGGCCGAGCCGAACGGCTCCTGTTCGCGGAGCTTGCGCGCGAAGCGCACCTCGATGTCCTCGCCGTACAGGTCCCGGTCGAGGTCCGGGATGAGCACTTCGACGATGTCTTCGGGCGGCGGGTCGGGGAACGTCGGCTTGCGGCCGATACTGGTCAGCGAGGGCCACCACCGGTCGTCGATACGTGCCCGGGTGATGTACACGCCGGCGGGCGGCTTGGCCTCGTGATGGAGGTCGAGGTTGGCGGTCGGGAACCCGAGGCGGGTGCCCCGCCCTTCGCCGCGGACGACCGTGCCCAGGATGGCGACGGGGCGGCCCAGCATCCGGCCGGCCTCTTTGAGCCGTCCCGACTCGATGGCCTCTCGAATGGCCGAGCTCGAGATCGGGCGTCCGTAGGCGTACACCGCTCGGTCCGACAGCCGTGCCTGGCAGACGCCCTCGTCGGCCAGTTTGCGGAGCAGTTCGTAGTCGCCCTCGGCACCCCGGCCGAACCGGGCGTTGTATCCCAGGAGCACGCCCTGTGCCCGGAATCGGCCGCAGAGCAGGTCGATCACAAAATCGCGGGCGGGCATCTGCTGCATCGATTCGTCGAATCGGAGCATGGCGCAGGCGTCGATCCCGAGCCGTTCGAACAGGATCATCCGGTGTTCCGGCGAGGTGATGAACGGGACGTCCTCGTCCCGGGTCATCTCCCGCGGGTGCCGGTCGAAGGTGACGACCAGGGTGGTGGTGCCCAGTTCGTCCGCCCAGTCACGCAAATCGGCGAGCACTCTGCGGTGTCCGACGTGGACGCCGTCGAACATCCCGACGGTCGCCACCGGTCGGCCGAGCTCCGGGGGGAACGGCTGCTGATTGGTCAATCGACGCATTGGTCGTGATTCCGATTCTGCCAGGTCCGTGTCGCGCTCATAATAATCGGGGCGTCCTGTTGAATCAACCGTTTTACAGGGCGAACGTCCGGCGGTACAATTGGTTAGCGGTCGATCCACGACCCACGCCGGCCACCCGGGATACAGGAGGCGAGCCATGCCCCATCGTTCGTCAGTCATCGCAGTTGTCCTGCTGTTGCTGTCATCGTCCGCTGCCTTGGCGGAGGGTCTGATCCTGCCCCGGTCGGAGATGAAAACGGATCGGCCGCGCCTGCTGCTGCGGCCGGGCGAGACGGACCTGGCGGTTACCCTGGACCGGCTTGCGGAGATTCCGCGCGACGCGGAGTTCAACCAGGTGCTCGAGCGGATGCGGGGCGACGGCGACGCGGCGGCTCTGGCAATGGCCTGGCGGCTGACCGGGGATACGGGTGCGGCAGACCGGGCGATCGAGCGGCTGCGGGCGATGGCGTCGCCCGAGCGGCCCGATTCGTTCGCGGTCTATTTCCGGCTGAGAACGGCGGCTCTGGCCTACGACTGGCTCTACGGGTACGACGGGTTCACCGACGAGGTGCGTGCCGAGGTGCGGGCCAACCTCGAGCCGCTCGCACGATATGGCACGACCCGGGGGCACGGGCACATCTTCCACAACTACATCTGGAAATCGGCCGGGGCGACCGCCCTGTGGGCGATGGCCATCGCGGGCGAAGACGAGGCCGCCAACGACCTGTTCGACACGATGCGCGTCCGGCTGAACGACGGGCTGTATCCGGGCATGCGGTATCTCCGCGGCGAGTATGGCGAGTCGCCCGGCTACTGGACGCTGTACAACGTGTTCCCCTGCGCCCTCTCGGTGCTCGCCGCCCAGAGCGCGTTCGAGGTCGATCTGGTCTCGAAAATCCGGGACGAGCAGGGCGACTGGCTGGCCCGCCAGTTCGACGGCATCATGTTCACCACACTGCCGAACCGGCGTCATATCACCTGGGGCGATATCCAGGGCGGAGGCAACGGCGGGGTGGCTCACTCGGTCGCCTGGATGTTCGACGCGATGGCCTGGGCGACCGGCTCGCCCGCCGCCGTCCACTGGAGCAACTGGCTGGCGGAACGGCGGGGGCTGCGGCGGCTCCATCGCGGGTTCAACCTCCCGTTCTACTTCCTCTATACCCGAAACCTGACGGCCGAGCCGGCCGAGCCGCCGCTGGGCCTGCTCGCGGGCAGCATCGCCGGCCGGGGCGACCCCGGCGGCGGATTCACGGTGGCACGGTCGGACTGGACCGACAACGCCACCGTCGTCGCGTTCCGATGTACCAACCACTACGGCGACCACAACCACTGGGACCAGGGCAGCTTCTTCATCTATCGGAACGGGCACCTGGCCACCGACCCGCCGCTCTATCGGCAGACCCGCGGGCCCCAGCAGGCCACCGAGGGGCACAACACCCTGCTCATCGACGGGCAGGGCCAGCGGCCCGTCCGGGGGCAGCATTTCGGGACCCTCGCCGAGTTCAAACAGAATCTGACCGAGGGGCGGATGCTCGACACGGGCGAACTGCTCCGCCACTTCGACGGCGACATCGCCCTGGAGACGGCCGACGGGCCGGAGGGACGTGGGGCGTCCGCATCGATATCGACGTCCGTCGGCCAATTCGCTCAGGCCTACCCCGAGGGCCTGGTCAGGCGCTGCGTCCGGCAGGTCACGTTCATCCGGCCCGACCGGGTGGTGGTCATCGACTGGCTGGCCGCGCCGGCGGGCGAGGAGCTTGGCGAGGTCGCCTGGCAGTTGATTCTGCCGGGCGAGCCGGCGCTCGATCCGGCGGCCGGGCTGATCCGGGCGGGGAACGGCCCCAGCCACCTGCTCTGCTGGAGCGCCCCGGCGCCCGTCGCACCGGAGGCCGGGCCGGTTCTGGAGGACTGGCATCGGGCGGTCTATGTCTATCCCGCCGAGGAGGGCCGGACCGAGCGGACGCTGGTGCACGTGATGGCGGTGGGCGACGGCCCGTCCCCCGCTCGCCCGACCGCGCCCGTTGTGACCGTGTCTGAGGATGGGCGGCGAGTGGACGTGTCGGTCGAACCGGGGCGGGTGTTCCGGTTCGACGGCCCGCCGAGAACGAGGGGCGAGGAGCCGTTCGCCGTGCGCTATCTCGAGGCCGGTCAGGACGGGGATTGAGAGGGCCGGGAACGCTCAACCGAGCATCGCTTACGGTCGGCGGCGGTGCATCAGCATAATCTGCGCCGTTGCCTTTGCGATGGTTTCGGACAGGTAGTACCCGTCATCCAGGCGTTGCCGGATGCGGTCCAGTTTTTCGGGCAGGGCCGGTTGCTCGTCGTTCTGTACTGGGAACGAGGCCCGCGGGGCGTCCGTGTTCGACCGTCTGCTGTGTTTCATGGCCGCTCATCCGTTGGCAGTTGGGCAGGTTCGATCGTTCGCATCTGCCCGTGGTTATCGGCGGCCAGGCCCTGCTTATTAGCGGTTTTGGCGGGTTTCCCGGGAGGATGTCGGGCGGGCTATTCCCCGAGTATCTGTTCCATCTGGAGCTTGAGCAGGATGAGCGCCCGGCTGTGTATCTGGGAGATTCGGGATTCGGACACGCCGTATAGCTGTGCGACGTCCCGCAGGCGCAGCCCTTCGTAATAATATAGTGTGATGACGAGCCGTTCCTGCTCGGGCAGTTCGATGATCGCCGAGCTCAGGGCCTCGATCTTTTCTTCGAGCTCGATCCTGTACAGCGGGTCCTCGGCGCTATCGTCGGCGAGCAGGTCGGCTATTGTGGCCCCGGCCCCGTCGGCGTCGGGCCGGTCGGCGCCGCGCCCCTCGTCGAGCGATACGAATGATACCCTGGCGGTTTCCTGGAGTATGTCTTCCATCTCCTCGGGCGACACATCCATCTCCTCGGCGAGTTCATCGAGTGCGGGGGCGGCTCCGTTGCGTGCTCGCAGCTCACTGGTGGCGGCACGGACTTTCCTGGCCAGCTTCCGCTTCGACCGGGGGACCCAGTCGCGGGATCGAAGCTCGTCGAGTATCGCCCCGCGTATGCGTAGGATGGCGTATGTTTCGAATTTGACGCCCTTGTCCGGGTCGAACTTTTCGACGGCGTCGATGAGGCCGAATATCCCGCACTGGATCAGCTCCTCGCGGTCGCAGCCGGCGGGGCCGGTGGCCGCGACCCTGCCGACCACATATTTGACCAGCGGGAGCCCCTCGATGATCAGGCGTTCCCGGTCCTCCGGATCGCCCGTCTCCTGGAACTGGGTCCAGACCTCCTTGAGTTCTACCATGGTCTACTTCCTCTCCTTCGCCAGGTGGGATTGCGCGTCGAACAGCCCGAGCGACCGGTACTGGTTCAGCTTGTTGTTCAGTGTTCCGGGGGTGATCCGGAGCCGGCGTGCGGCCTCGGCCTTGTTGCCACGAGTCTGGTCGAGTGTCTTGAGGATGAGCTGCCGCTCGGCGTCCTCCAGCGTCGGGCCGGTGACCCCTCCGATGACCCCCGCGTGAACGACCCGGCTGGGCCCGCGGAGGAAGTCCTCCGGGAGGAGAACGGCGTGCCTTGCCCCGAGCACCGCAGTCCGGATGGTGTCCTTCAGTTCCGCCAGGTTGCCCGGCCAGTCGTAGCTCTCCAGCAGGCGTTCCGCTTCCGGGCTGATCCCCCGCACCCCTTTGGACAGGTCGTCGGCAAACCGTTCGGTCAGCCGATGTGCGAGGGGAACGATGTCTTCCCGACGTTGCCCGAGCGCTGGAATGGTGATCGACAGACCGCTCAGCCGGTAGAACAGGTCTTCTCGCAGCTCCTGCGGGCGGGCCTCGCCCGAGAATGAGCCGATGATGCGTACCGGTCTGTGACCGGGGCTGATCGGCTGGGCGGACCAGGACCGCGACGGCTCGGCGTCGGTAAACGGCTCCTCTTCGAGGAATCGGAGCAACCGGGCCTGGCAGCGAGGCGAAAGACGTTCCACCCCGTCGAGCAGCAGGGTGCCCCCGCAGGCCAGCGCGAGCCGGCCGCCGCCGCTCCCCACCACTTCGCTGCCCGAGTGGTGCCCCCGCCCGAACAGTTCGGCCACCTCGGTGCAGGGGCTGTTCTGGCCGCATTGGAATCGTACGAACGGGCCGTCCGACCGTCGGCTGCATCGATGGATGAACAGGGCGATGATGCGTTTCTCGGTGCCCGGCGCGCCGTACACCACAACCGGTGCATCGGTCTCGGCGGCGGTAGCCGCCTGCCTCAGGACATCGACCATCAGCGGCGAGTGGAAGACCAGGTCCTCCGGCCCCTCGTCTCTCTCCCAGTCGCTGCGCAGCATTCTGTT
>PWKM01000034.1 GCA_003559755.1 Planctomycetota bacterium | reverse complement strand
CGCTTGACTTGAGTTACACACAGGTCACGGACGCTGGACTGGAGCACCTACGGGGAATGACCCAGTTGCGGTGGCTTTGGCTGGACGGCGAACGGGTCGAGGGCGCCGGGCTGGTGCACCTTCGCGGCATGGCCCACATGCGGGCTCTCTCCCTGTCGAACACGCGGGTCACGGACGCGGGGCTGAAGCATCTTCACGGTATGACCCAGTTGCGATGGCTTATACTGAATAGAACACGGGTCACGGGCCCGGGGCTGGCGCACCTACGCGGAATGACCGAGTTGCGGGATCTTTTCCTGGGCGAGACACCGATCGACGACGCGGGACTGGAACACCTCCCCGACCTGCCCCGGCTGGAGTATCTTATGTTGCGTGGAACACGGGTCACGGACGCGGGGCTGAAGCATCTCTACGGTATGACCCAGTTGCGATGGCTTATGCTGAACAGAACACAGGTTACCGAAGCGGGCGTGGCGGAGCTCCAGAAGGCGCTGCCCCGAACTACTATCGGGAGATAACGTCCGCCCGTCTCCCTCGTGGAGGGAGGAAGTCCGAATATCGAATACCGAAATGCGAAACGCGAGATCGGCGCCAACCCGCCGGAGCGCTGAGTTCTGCATTTATCTGCGTTCATCTGTGGTCGCGATCGACCCTCACCCGCCAGAGAGGAAATCCGAATATCGGATACAGAAATACGAAACTCGTGATCGCCGGCTGAGTTGTGGCACGGGCTTCCAGCCCGTGGTCCATCGAATCACGGCCAGGTTGGCTGTGCCACAGGACCGCCACCGCGCCGGTCGCCCGGCATTTCGGCATTTCCTGTTCCGGCCCGGCTCCTGCGGTATATACATAGAAGGTTCGTGCGTCCGTCACGGTCGGCCGCGCACTTCGATGCGGCGTAACGTATTCGTGCGGAACGGGTTCCGTGCGATAGGGGTCCCCGAAAACCGGGGCCGAAAAACAGTTTTTACGAAACGACCCGAAATCGCCGCAGGCCGCTGGCCGCCAACGGGTTGCGGAGCGCGATCGGGAAAAATTCCACAGGTGTCTCCCAGCGCTCCGGCAGGAAAACTCGATGGCGTGTTTTTCGTGAAAAAAATCGGGCTCCGATGGCCGCTCCCCCGCCCTCTTCTTCGCGGAGGGAAAGGGGCCGCCGCTTTGACCGTGTTCCGGCTTGCCTCAGATGAGAATACCCCATGCTCCCATGCACCCATGCACCCATGCTCCCGTGCCCCCATGCCCCCACTCTCCCACGCCCCCGCGCCCACGCGCTATTCCATCTCGAACTGGGGTCCTTCGGGCTCGAGCCGGGGCTCCTCTGGCCGTTGTGGCGGTCCGCCGATCTTCTCGATGTAGGAGCGTTCTATCAGGCGGCTGATCCACTGGGCGACCTCGCGCCGTGCTGTGACGTCCTGCATGGCCCGTGCGATATGGCCTGCGGCCTCTTCGAGCGAGAGTTTTTCGCCCCGGTCGATCTCCTTGACCCTGACCAGGTGGCAGGTCCGGTCGGTCTGGATCACCGGGCTGATCTCGCCCGGCTCCAGGTCGAATACGACCTCGTCGAGCGGCTCGATCATCTGCCCGCTTTTCACGTCCTCCCACAGCCCGCCGTCGGCCGCGCGCTGGTCGTGCGAGTATTGCTTTGCGAAGTCGGGAAACTTGTCGGGCTCCTCGATCAGTCGGCGGCGGAGGGCCTCGGCCAGAGCGACCGCCTGGGACGGCCGGTCGTATCTGGCGTAATGGAGGGTAATCATCCGGAAGGTGACGGAGTCGGGCTCGCGTATCTCGTCGGGGCGGGATTCATAATATTCCCTGACCTGGGCAGGCCGGACCAGCACGGTGTCGGCAAGGACGGCGGAGAACGCCGCCCGCTTGAGCAACTGGCGGAAGGTCTCGTGGCGTCGCTCCTCCGGGGTCGTCCCGTATTGAGCCAGCGCCCGGGCGTAGGACTCCATGTCCCGGACTTCGAGTGCTTCCATCTCTTCGGCCATCTCGCGGTCGAGCTGCTGGAGTATCTGGGGCGAGCCGAGATCTCGCCACACCGCCCAGCGGACGATGAGCGCCTCCTCGATTGCGTACTCCCGGGCCTCATCCCATATTTCGGCGAATTCGGCCTCCGTCAATTCCTCGGGCAGTTGGGCCTGCATGACCAGGTGATCGACGTGCTCCCTGGGGATCCGCACGTCGTTGACGATGGCGGCCAGCTCGGCCCGCTGGTCGTCGTCCAGCTCGCCCAGTGCGGCGCGGCTGAACACGGCGGCCAGTTTCGCCTGGATTTCGGCCGGTTCGAAGTACCGGTTGAGCTCCTCGGCCCGCTCCTGCAGTTCGACGAGGTTGCGGGCGCTTCGTGATATCGCCATCGCCCGGGCGAGTGCCTGTGTGGCGGCCTGTTCGTCATCGAGCCAGAGGTGTGCCAGGGCGGCGTATATCCACGGTTCCGGGCCGGGCGCCCGGTCGCCCACCTTATTGATGGCGTCGAGTGCCGCCCGGGGGTCGCCCCTGCCGAGTTCGGCCCGGGCCAGCATCTCCGCCGCCTGGCCGTCGTCCGGCCTCTCGGCGAGCAGGCCGCGGGCGAGTTCGGCCGCCCGGTCGTACCGGCCCATTCCGATGTTCGCGAGGGCGGCGTCAATGGTCGCCCGGTGGCGGTAATCGGGCGGGCTCGAGCGCAGTTGGTCCATCGCGGCGGCAGGGCTCACGCTCTGGGCGAGCAGCAGGTCGGCGACATCGAGGGCTTCGGGGGCGGCGACGTCGGCGTCCAGCAGGCGTTCACAGACGCGGGCCGCCTCCTCGAAGCGGTCCGCCCGGATGAGAATCTCGGCGAGGATCAGCTTGTAGGCGGGGTGCTCCGAGCGGTCGGCGGCGGCGGTCAGATCGTCGATCCCCTGCTCCACCATGCCGCTGGCCAGCCGGACCAGCCCGCGGGCGGCGAGCGCCGCCGGGTCGTCCGGGTGTTCCGCGGCGAGTTCCTCGGCCAGCTCGCCGGCTCCGGGCAGTTGCAGTGAATGGAGCATCGGTGCCAGCAATGCCGATCCGGCGGGGTCGTCGGCCTCCGGCTCGGGCGGGCCCGCTTCCGCCGCTTCCCGGGCGGCCTCGGGCGAGTTGAGCGCGATGTGCAGGTGGGCGGTGACCTCGCCGTCGGCGTTGTGCAGCGTGATCAGCTCGGGCAGGTTATTCTCGTCAACCCGGAGCCGGGTCGGCCCGTCGCCGGGCCCGGCCGGCGGGAGGGCGATCGTGCGCTCGTTTTCGAACTGCGGCGGGCTGCGGCGGAACGGCTGGGCCTGTTCGAGATCGTATGCGGCGGCGAGCGGGCAGCGGTCGCCCAGCAGGATCACGTCGGAGTGGGCGGTCCCCTTGAACACGCCGAACGCCAGGTCGAGCCGGGCGGGCAGGCGGGCCTCCCAGTTGGGCGGTTGGATGTCGAGTTTGACTCCGGCGGACGCGGCCGGGATGTCCCATCCCTTGTCCAGCCGGCCGATCCGGGCCATTGACTGATCGCCCTTGCGATAGAACAGCATCTGCTGCGGGCCGCCGTACCCGCCCGGCGGGAGCGTCAGTCGCACGCGGGCGTAATCGGGCCGCACCAGGGTGGCGTCGAGTTGCAGGCGGGCTCCGCCGAACACCACGAACCCGTCGAGCTTGATCGACCGGATGCCCTCCTCGCCCTCGTTGTACAGGCGGATGAAGTTTTTCGCTGCGTCGTAGAACAGCCGTTCGGCCTCGCCGATATCCCGGTCAAACTCGACCGGCTCGACCTTGATGACGAGATCGCGCACACCCTCCGGCGTGTCCCGGAGCGGCACCAGTGCGAGTTCGACTCTGCGGAACAGGCCGAGGTCTTCGATCTCTCGCCGCAGGCCGTCGAGTTGCGGCTGGGTGACCGTCTGCCCCTGTTGGAAGTCGATCAGTTCGGCGACCGCCGGCTCGTGCTCGCCGGCATCTCGCACCATCGCGTGGTTGAGAGAAACGCGCGGGCCTTCCGTGATGCGGACCACGGCGTCGACGGTCTCCTCGCCCTTTCGTGCCTCGACCTCCACCTCCGCGTCGAGGAATCCCCTGTCCCGGAGGTGGCGGGCCGCCCGGCTCCTGATTCGATGCCGCATCGCCTCGTTCCAGTGCGGCGGGCCGTCGGTTCCGATGGCTTCGAGCACGTCGGCCGGGGTCACCTGCTCGGCTCCCCGGACGGTGATCCGGCCCAGCGAATACTGGCGGCCCGGCACGACCTCGAGGGTGATCGCGGCGTCGCCGTCCTCGACGTTGATCGACAGTTTTCGCACCTTGGCGTCGAGGTAGCCGAGACCCCGGTATTGTGCCTCGGCGCCCCAGGTGTCCCAGTCCAGAAGTCGATGGTAATCCAGTTGCCGCCGGTGCGGGAACGCCGGCGGTCTCTGGCTCAGCCCGGCCCGGATCTGCCGGTCGATCTCGCTGATGCCGCCGACGAGTTCGATGGACGCCAGGCGGACCCGCTCGGGCTCGTCCGTCTCCGATGCGACCAGTCGGACATCGATCTCGCCCTCCTCGAACTCCACCTCGACCTGTTCGAGCTGGTAGCCCATCATTCCCAGGCGCGACAGGTCGTCGGCCAGGCCCTGTGGGATGTAGGCCCGGTCGGGCACGGTCTCCATCAGGTGGCGAAGGACCGGGGCGTCGGCCCGTTGCGGGAGGCGCAGTTCGACCGAGCGGACCGTCGGGCGCTCGGCGGAGAGGGCGGCCGTTCCGACGAACAGGACTATCAGGGACAACAGGAACGTGCGTATCTTATGCATCGGTTCTCCGGGTAGTTTACGGCTCCTCGGTGGGGTCCATCCGGTCCACCACGTCGATCAGGGTCTCGATGGCCCGGTAATAGTCTTTGAGAGTGGCTCGAACGCGCGCCACCGGCATTTTGGTGTCCCGCAGCTTCATCCAGAAGACTTCCTTGAACGAGAGAGCCGGGCCTCCGATCAGGGACCCGAGGGCGTCGAACAGAGGCATCGCGGTCGTCGGCGGCTCCTCGCCCCGGGAGTAGAGCAGGCCCCGGATCAACGGTGCGAGCCCGGCGACCGACTGGTGGAGAAGCTCGGTCAGCTCGCGCTTTCGCCCGCCGGCCCGCACGTAGCCCCAGCTCAGGTCGATCAGGCGTCGCCGGAGGTCCCACTTGCATTGCTCGCGGACCACGTCGCGCCCGATCTCGATCTGCGACAGCAGGTCCACCCCGAACACCGGCACGTTGATGAGCTTGACCTCGAGCAGTTCGACCGGCGAGAGCTGCTGCCACCGCTCGATATACTTCGGTGTCATGAGCATCGGCGAGCGGATTCGGCTGTCGTCAAATTCCCGGCACAGCGAGCCGAGGAAATCGAGCACGTCGAGGTCCATCCGCTTCAATACGATCATCGTGTTGATGTCCGACCGATCCGGGTCGAAATCGCCGGTGACCGCGCTGCCGATGACGTGCAGAGCGAGGATGTCGGCGCGCTCGGCGAGCACCTGCTCGAAGAACGGCTGGACCCTGTCGGCCACATAGAGACGCAAACCCGACAGATTCAGCGGCGAGTTGGGCTTCTCGGCTGTCATTATCTCTCCTGGAATACCATTCGGCCCTCTAACTTATTATAAAGACGACGCATCGGCGGCGAAAGGGTGAACAGGCGGCAGAATGATTCGGGCCGGGCCGAAATGAGAGCGAACCGTTGATTCGTGAGGCGGAACGAAGTACGATGGGCATAGGCCGTCGCGGGTGACGGTTCCTTGTGCAGCCGCAGGATAACAGAGGAGACGATGCGATGACGACGAAGAAGCTTTTCAAAGCAAGCTTGGTGCTGCTCGCTGCGATAGCGGTCCTCGGTGCGTTGACGGCTGCCCGGGCATGGGAGGCCGAACAGAATCCCGATGCGCTCGCCGAGGCGCCGGTCAATACCTGGGCCCGGGTGGTGCAGGCGGAGACCGGGGGGCGGGACCAGCCGATCTTCGTGTACGCGCCGGAGATCGAGCGGTTCGTCGCCGCCGCGGGGATGCAGCATCGCGGGGGCGTTCGCCCGCGCCACTACGACACCGAGGAGTTCGATCTCGAGACCTGCACCTGGTACAACGCCTATCCGCCCGGGATGGAAGAGGGGCGCCCGGTCTCCGGGCCGGTGGGCGACGAATACGCACACGAGCGAGCGATGCACGGCCGAGGCGGGCGGCAACTGTTCTACCGGGACGGCGACCATCTCCGACTCGGTGCCGGCGGCCAATGGCACGACGGGAAGCTCTACGGCCTGTACTGCTATGTGCCGGGCGGCAAGATATACGCCTACAAGTGGAGGGAGCACACGCTGGTCTACGACGTGAAGGAGCGGACGTGGACCGATCTGGAGGCCGAGCCGCGCGACAAGGCCCGTGTCTGGGGATCAATGGCGTACGACCCGGTTAACGAGGAGATTCTTCACGCCGGAGGCGGCGACGGCAGCGCCGAAGTCAGCACCTGGGCGTACAGCATCGAGAACAATGAATGGCGGCAGCTCGAGTTCGGGTCCGAGGCGATGAACGAGCTATTCGCCGAGGCGAAGGGCCTGCGCTGGCAGGCGAAGACCCTGGCCGGCCGCTGCGCCAGCCGCCACCAGGTCGCCGAGACAGAGGCGGAAGCGGAGGTTGACCTGACCGCCGAAGCGATCAAACTGGCCGAGGCCGCCGATGAACTGGCCGCCAGCGTCGAGGCCGCCACACTCGCGCCCAACGAGCAGGCCT
>PWKM01000058.1 GCA_003559755.1 Planctomycetota bacterium | reverse complement strand
GGCGGGCGGGGGGCCGCGCCTGGGCGATGTGGCGGGGACGAAGGGAGCCCGAAGGGCGACCGGAGGAGCCGCCACATCGCTCGCCGCTGCACGGGGCTACCCCTGGCCGGTCCCGAAGTTGGCGTGCTTCGGACAACGGAGCTGGAACGAGCTGCGGGTCTGCCTCCGAGAGCTGGCTCCGCCCGGCTCCCGAGAGGGGCGACGCCCGCCCGAGGCGGGTGACTCACCGCCGGCCACAACCGGCCCGAAGCCGCCTCGAGACCCGGACCGCTCGCTGATCGGCGGAGGCCGTGCACCGGCCAAGCCATCCCCCTGGGCGATGGCCGCAGCAATGGAAGCGTATCTGGATGCTCACCGGAACCCGCCCCACGCGGCCCGTGAGCGCCGGATGGGATATTGACAATGCATAGAAAAGGGCCCATCCTGCGTCCTTCCCAATCGGTTTCAAGAAAAGGAGGACCACAGGATGGGCCGGAAATGGTATTATATGGTTGTTCGCGCGAAAAACCAGACGTTTGAGTTTCGTCGCTCGATGGTCGAGTGGGCTCTGGCCGAGGGTGTGAGTGCGGCTGCCCGACAGTTCGACACCACGCGGAAGACGGTCCGCAAATGGCGGGACCGCTACCTGACAGAAGGCACGAACGGTCTGTACGAGCGGAGCCGTGCCCCGCACAACTGCCCGCACAAGACGCCGCCCGCCCGGGAACAGGAGATCGTGCGTCAACGGCTCAGAACGCCCGGATACGGGGCCAGACGGCTCAAACACGAGTTCGAGCTGGAGCCCAGCGTCGGGGCGATCCAGCGGGTCCTGCGGGACAACGGCCTGGTCCGAAAGCCGAAGAAGAAGTACCAGAAGAAGAACGACCTTCGGGAGGTTAAGAAGAAGTACGCCCCGTTCAGCCGGTTCAAGATGGACGTGAAATACCTCAACGACATCCCCCACTACTGGCCGTACCTGACCGGCATGGGCCTGCCCACGTTCCAGTACACCATCGTCGAGGTGCGGGTGGGGGCGATCTACCTGGCCTTCGCTGACGAGTTCGGCGTACTCCAGTCCCGGGCCGTGATCGTGCGGTTCCTCAGGCACCTCGAAATGCACGACATCCCGCTCCGGGACGTGCTCATCCAGACCGACGGCGGCGGCGAGTTCGAGGGCACGCACGTGGTGAAGAAGCCCGACGGATTCACCCGCTCCATCGAGTCGTTCGGGGCCGAGCACCGGGCGGTCCCCGGTCGGCCCAACGCCCAGGCCGAAGCCGAGAGTCTGCACAGTCGGATCGAGCCCGAGTTCTTCGACATCGAGGACTTCGCCAGCCCGCTCGACTTCTGGCAGAAGATCGCCACCTGGCAGAACTGGTACAACCTGCAGCGGAAGAACTCGAGCCGCGACTGGCGGTCGCCCGCACAGAACCTGCGGGCAATCCAGCCCGACTGCGACCTCGGCATCTTCTTGCTTCCGCCCCTCCACGTCGATACACTACTCGACGCGCAAAGTGGGGACCATGTACCTGCGCAGCCCGTCAGGTTCGCGGGTGCGGCTTGACGCCGGGCTGCTGAGGGAAGAGAATAGGCCCGGTTCTACGCGAGTATGGAGGCGACGTGCGATGAATCTGAGCCCGGTGCAATGGGAGTTTGTCTATCTGCTCTGCTGGCTCGCGGCCAGCGGCGTCGGCTGTTGGCTGAGCGGGCTGATCTGGCGCAAGGTCGTCATCCCGGTGGTTCGGCGGACTCGGACGGCGTTCGTGACGGAGCTGGTCGAGACGATCACCGGCTACGTGCAGTGGCTGGTGCTCGCCTCCATCCTTTATTTCGGGGTGAACCTGGTTTTCTCGGGGCCGGTGCCCGAGTTCGAGCCGTATCGGACGCACCAGTTGTGGCGGACGCTGGTCGGGCTGTGTTATGTGAACCTGGTCTTTGCCATCACGATGCTGGCGTATGCCCTGATGCAGGGGGCACTGCAGGGCTACGGCCGGATCATGGCCCGGCGGGGCGAGGACGGCATCGACCGGCAGGTGGTGCGGTTTTTCAACCGGTTCGCCAAGGTGGTGGTCCTGTTCGTGGCGGCGACCATCATCCTGCAGCATTTCGAGGTTCAGATAACGGGGGTTCTGGCCACCGCCGGTCTGGCGTCGTTGGCGGTGGCGATGGCGGCCCAGGAGACGCTCTCGAACATGTTCGCGGGCATCTCGCTGATGTTCGACAAGCCGTTCAAGCGGGGCGATCGGATTTCGCTGCCCTCGGGCGAGTGGGGGGATGTCATCGAGATCGGGTTGCGGTCGACGAAGGTGCTGTCCACCGATCAGACGGTGATCGTGCTGCCCAACGCCGAGATCGCCAAGGCCCAGGTGGTCAATCACAGTGCGCCCAACCCGAACGTCCGCATCCTGCACGAGGTGGGCGTGGCCTACGGGAGCGATATGCGCAAGGTGAAATCGATCATCCTGGACGTCCTGCGGGAGAACCCGGTCATCCTCGACCAGCCGAGGCCCGAGGCCCTGTTCATCGCGTTCGGCGACTCGTCGCTCGATGTCCGGATCACGTTCTGGATATCGGATTACCACGACAAGTTCCGGATGCTCGACGCGGTCAACATGGAGATCAACGACCGGTTCGCGGCGGAGGGCATCGAGATTCCGTTCCCGCAGCGGGACGTGTGGATGCGTTCGTCCGCCCCGGCGCCCGATGCCCCGGAATGAGCGGCGGGACGCCCGGGGGAAGCTCGGTTTTCTCGTCAATGCATTCAAACGGCCCGGGGTACGTGGTATAATGCGGCTATCACCGGCCACCAGATTTGTCTGACTGTCTGCAACGAGGCACCTGCCATTCGGAGGAAAGAGATGATGCGGTCTGTTGTCGTCACCTGTGTAGTAGCGGTCTTGATTGCCGGGTTCTGTGTTCCGGTTTGGGCCGACGGCCTGCCGGATGATCCCCAGTTGATAATGGACATCAACGAGGGCTCGTTCCGTGTTTTCGTCGGCTGGAGGACGCCGACGCTGATCGACGAGGACGGGAACGAGAAGCCGGTCAGATGGCCGGCGACTCGACGGGACCCGGACCCCGATCCGATCCCTGTCCGGCAGTCGTGGGTCCCCCCCGAGGACTGGCGGGAGCCGGATTTCGACGATACCTACTGGCCGCGCACCCGGGGGCCGGTCTTCCAGGCCCAGAGCCACTCGGCACCGCAAATTCATACGCCTGGAAGCTTGGCCGAATGGAACCTGATCTACCTTCGAGGCCGGTTCTACGTCGAGAACCCGGCACGGGTGAATCTGGCACGAATCCATCTGAAGTATCATGGCGGGGCCGTCATTTACCTGAACGGCGAAGAATTACAGCGCGGGCACCTGCCTGAGGGCGAGCTCGACCGCACGACCGAGGCCGAGCCCTACCCGCTGGAGACGTATGTTCGCCCGGACGGTCGGCTTTATACTCTGGGCGAGGAGGACCAGCGCGACACCGACGATTTCAGGCGGCGCATCGCGAAGCGAGTCCGTGACATCCCGCCCAAGGGCTGGCTCGACTCGGTGGCCATCCCCAACAACATGTTGAGGCGGGGCGTGAACGTGATCGCGATCCAGGTGCATCGGGCGCCGGCGAACGAGGTCGTGGTAACGGGCGAGACGGTGCCCGGCTCCTGGTCCGGTTCGCGAGGCGACCTCGGCTACCGGCCCTGGTCTCACGCCGGTGTGCTCGAGGCGAAGATGACCGTGGGAACGCCCACCGGGCTGGTGGCGAACGTCGCTCCGACCCGGGGCGTGACCATATCGAACGAGCATCCCTGGTCCGAGCTCCGCGCCCACGATTACAGTCATCCGCAGGATGAACCCCGCCCGATCCGCATTTTCGCAGCGCGAAACTCCACCTTCTCCGGGCGTCTGTTCGCCAGCTCGCGCGAAGACATCAGCGGGCTGACGGCGACGGCGTCCGATTTGGTAAAGGTGGATGGGGATGCCACCATCGACGCCGAGCAGGTCGCCGTTCGGTTCGCCGAGCCGGCCAATCGCGGTGGGGGGCAGCAGATCACCGGTTGGCGGGTTTGGCCGCGGTTCGATCGCCTGCTCAACGAGGCCCCGGACACCATCCCCGCCGTCCCGATTGAGCGAGGCATCCACAATATCCCCACTGCGGCCATCCCCATCTGGGCTTCGGTCAGTGTGCCCGAAGATGCCGAACCGGGCGAATACGAGGGCACATTGACCATCGAGGGGAGGGAACTCTACGCTCCGGTCGAGGTGCCTATCCACCTGCAGGTCTATGGCTGGCGGTTGCCGGACACCGCCGATTTCCGTACGAATCACAACATCTACCAGTGTCCCGACTCGGTGGCGCTGTACTACGGTGTGGAGAAGTGGTCGGACGAACACTTCGAGCTCATTGCCGAGTCGTTCAAGCTGCTGGACAAGCTCGGGAGCCGAGCACTCGTCATTCCGCTCATCAAGGGTGTTACTCATTTCAACAACCTCGAATCGATGGTGCTGTGGGTCAAGCAGGAAGACGGGGGGTACAAACACGACTTCAGCATCGTCGAGCGTTATCTGGACACCTACGCCGAGGCGGTCGGCAAGCCGCGCGTCCTCGGAATCTACCACATGAATTTCGAGGGCCGCGAGAACGACAACACCCCGGAGGAGGTCACCGTCGTGGACCCCGAGACCGGAGCGCGCAGCTTACTTCGGCAGCCGGCCTACGGGACCGACGAGAACAAGGCGTTCTGGACCCCGGTGTTCGCCGAGCTGCGCGAACGGCTGAAAGAGCGGGGCTGGTACGACGTGGCGATGATCGGCCACGTGAGCTACTGCTGGGCGCCGACCGCCGAGACCATCGAGATCGTCAAGGCGATGTGGCCCGACGGCCGTTGGATGAATACCTGCCACGGCTATCGGAGGAGCTGGGGCGACCTCCCCGTGCTATCCAACGAGTGGGTGTGGGGGGCCGGCACGTGGTACAACCCCGATCACCCTGACCGTCGGTTCAACGTCTATCCCCGGCCCTGGCAGAGAACGCGGAACGGCTCACCAATCTATGACATGCAGATACTCCGCCTCGGAAATCGCGAAAATCGGATCCCTTTGTCCTCATATCGGAGCAAGCCCGGCCGGTCGCTGCACCGCGGGCTGCACGGGATCGGCCGTTTGGGCGGTGATTTCTGGCCCGTGCAGTTGGAAGAGGGCGGACGGAGGCGGCATATATGTGAGCCAAGATACGGCTTGGGACCCGTTATCGGGACGATCGCGATCACAAGCCCGGGACCGAACGGGGCCATCCCCAACGAGCGGACAATGGCCTTCCGGGAGGGCGTACAGATTACCGAGGCGACGGCCTACATCCGCGAGATGCTGGACCAGGAAAAGGTGGCCGGCGAGCTGGCTGCACAAGCCGAAGCTTTGCTTGAAGAGGAGGCCCTGCATTACCTGCGCTGCGACTCCGCCTGCAACCAGGCACCCACGACCTTCCGGATTTATAATTTCGAATCGCACGGGACCCACGTCCGTTCCGAGCAGATGTTCGCCATCGCGGCCGAAATCCAGGAGCAGATCAAGGAGGCGGAATAGCCCGGCGAGTGCGATCATTGTTCTTGCAGTCTTTTACGAAATGCCAAAACACAAATCACCCCCGGATTCCGTTAAAATGGTAACTAGTGGCCCGGCTTCCAATTTCCAGAAAGGTTTTTTCATGCGTAGGACACATTTCATTCTGCCTGCCGCTCTTGCATTTCTGTTTGCTGTTTATGTTGTCGGGTTCTGTGTTCCGGTTTGGGCCGACGGCCTGCCGGATGATCCCCAGTTGATAATGGACATCAACGAGGGCTCGTTCCGGGTGTTCGTCGGCTGGAGGACGCCGACGCTGATCGACGAGGACGGGAACAAGAAGCCGGTGAGATGGCCAGCGACTCGACAGGACCCGGACCCCGACCCGATCCCTGTCCGGCAGTCGTGGGTCCCGCCCGAGGGCTGGCGGGAGCCGGATTTCGACGACACCTACTGGCCGCGCACCCGTGGGGCGGTCTTTCACGCCCAGAGCCACGGGGCGCCCGCCGTAGACTCGCCCGGAAGCCCGGCCGAGTGGAACCTGGTCTACCTGCGCGGCCGGTTCTACGTCGAGAACCCGGCACGGGTGAACCTGGCACGAATCCATCTGAAGTATCATGGCGGGGCCGTCATTTACCTGAACGGCGAAGAATTACAGCGCGGGCACCTGCCGGAGGGCGAGCTCGACCGCACGACCGAGGCCGAGCCCTACCCGCTCGAGACGTATGTTCGCCCGGACGGTCGGCTTTATGCCCTGGGCGAGGAAGACCAGCGCGACACCGACGATTTCAGGCAGCGTATCGCGAAGCGAGCCCGTGACATCCCGCCCAAGGGCTGGCTCGACTCGGTCGCCGTCCCCAACAACATGTTGAGGCGGGGCGTGAACGTGATCGCGATCCAGGTGCATCGGGCGCCGGTGAACGAGGTCGTGGTGACGGGCGAGACGGCGCCCGGCGGCTGGAGAGGTTCGAGAGGCGATCTCGGCTATCGGCCCTGGCCGCACGTCGGCGTGCTCGAGGCGAAGCTCACCGTGGGGGCGCCCACCGGCCTGGTGCACAACGTCGCTCCGACCCGGGGCATCACCATATCGAACGAGCATCCCTGGTCCGAACTCCGCGCCCACGATTACAGCCATCCGCAGGATGAACTCCGCCCGATCCGCATCCTCGGTGCGCGAAACGGCACCTTCTCGGGCCGGGTGCTCGCCACGTCGCGCGAGGATATCAACGGACTGAAGGTCGTGGCG